>NZ_BSWS01000003.1:0-145919 GCF_030270165.1 Helicobacter sp. NHP22-001
AGCACTTGAGTAACAAACCACTAAGGAATCTATGGGTATCCCCTCAATGGCAACCATCTAGCTCTATAAGTGAGATGCTCTACAAGCTTCGTTTTTGATTAGTTTTTTTGCATAAATTAAAATTTCGCGTGCTTGTGGGTTTAAAAGCAATGACAACTTTCTTATTAAAATTGACCACCTTCGCGTATCTGTGTAACGCTCTTACCTCCCAAGCCATGGTTATCGGTGTTGATCTCCTCGATGATGACAGTGGTAGAAGCAATGCGATCGCGCTTTAAAACCTTAGCGACCACTTGTGTAACCTCTGCAATCAAAGCCTGTTTTTGCTCTTTTGTGGGTTGCCCCTCTTCTTGAGTGATTTTGATGTTGATAAAAGGCATAATCTCTCCTCACAATTTTAATCAAGTGCATTTGATGTTAGCATTTGCGTATTAATGTCGAATCTCTTTTTAATTTTTTGTATTTTTCACGCCTTGTAAATAACCGCTTATAACTGCCCTAAAGAGAGCTAGAAGTATAAAGAGTAGCGGTTTTTTGCAGCTTCTGTGTAGGGGAGAAAAAGCCCCGTGAATCGTATCAGCTGATCATCAAGCTA
The DNA here is from genome assembly GCF_030270165.1 of Helicobacter sp. NHP22-001. Lineage (NCBI taxonomy): Bacteria > Pseudomonadati > Campylobacterota > Epsilonproteobacteria > Campylobacterales > Helicobacteraceae > Helicobacter > Helicobacter sp. NHP22-001. Next base: position 596 of record NZ_BSWS01000003.1, read on the forward strand.
GACAAGTTGGATTAATGCCCTTACAGCTTTTTGGTAATGCTCCCTGGCTTTCTTTGTGTTTTGTTCTCTATCGTATCCATAGTGATAGACCACTGCTATGGCATAATGGGCTTGTGCGTGCCCCATTTGTGCCGCCTTTTGGAGCTACTCAAAACCCTTACCAACATCTTTAACAACATTTTCACCACGGGAGAACAAGGTAGCTAATTTAAAGTATGCTTTGGCTTCTCCAGCCTCTCCAGCCTTGAGATAATATTTTGTAGCCTCTGCATAGTCCTTATTGTCGTAAGCCTCTTTTGCTGCATTTAGGTAAACAACCCCCTCAGTGCCCCCATTGGCTTCTATCGAGCTCGCTTCTTTTGCTTTAACCATGAAAATCTCCTTTATCGTTTTGCAACAAGCAGACTCGAACTTTGCGAATTTTGACAGCCTGCCTCATTAAACTTTGGTCAAAGATTCCCAAAACGCCCTGAGCGCACATCTGCCATGGCTTGCTCAATCTCTCTTTGCGTGTTCATGACAAAAGGTCCATAGCCGACCACGGGTTCATTGAGCGGTTCGCCTGTGAGCATAAGCACCTTAGCTTTTTCAAGGGCCAAAAGATCGATTTGCGATCCTCCCTTTTGAAAGGTGATAAGCTGTTCTTTGTGCGCGCGGTGTCTTTCTAATTCAACCACACCACCCAGCACCAACATCAAGACATTGTGGCTTTTTGGGACCTCTAAACGCAAAGCATCCCCACCATGCACCTCTAAATCCCACAAATTAATGGGAGAAAAGGTCGTTGCTGGACCTTTAACCCCCCTTAACTCCCCGGCGATGATCCGCGCCTTGCTTGCGCCCTCTAGGGCCACTCTTGGGATCTCTTGTGCGGTGATCGCCTGGTATTTAGGAGGAGTTAATTTATGGGCTTTGGGCAAATTCACCCAAAGCTGCACCACTTCAAACACCCCGCCTTCTTTGGCAAACTTCTTGGAATAAAACTCTTGGTGCAAAATGCCAGAACCTGCTGTCATCCATTGCACATCCCCGGGGGTGATGATCCCCCCTCCCCCATGCGAATCTGTGTGCTCCACTTCACCGCTATAGGCGATGGTTACCGTTTCAAAGCCCTTATGGGGGTGTGATCCCACACCAAACTCCCCTCCACCCCCCTTAAAATAGTAGGGTGTGTTGTAGTCCAAGAGCAAAAACGGGTCGCAATTCTTGTGTGTATCGTGGTAGCTAAACATCGAGGCGACATAAAACCCATTGCCCACCCAATGTTTGGAGGGCGCGTCATAAACCCTATCCACTTGTTTCATCATTCTCCCTTTACTTAACAAACTCTTGATAATCTTGGCAATGGATAGCTAAATCCTGATCGCTTAAATTCAAAGCCCCAAAAGTTGCAAAATGGCCTGCGTATTTGCCCCCTATAAATAGGATGGTGGCTTTAAGAGGAGCTAAGATATCCTCTATGGTGAGCAGTGTTTGAGAACCCCCCTTAGTGTAATTCTCTATGGGTGAGCCTAAACTCACGGCTAAGGAAAACTCTTTGCTATGCAACGCCTTGCCATTAGAGCCATAGGCAAAACCATAGGCGAGCACATCGTCCAAATACTTTTTAAACAAAGGGGGATAGGAATACCAAAAGATAGGGAATTGAAACACGATCCGCTCGGCTTGTGTGAGCAGTTGTTGTTCGGCAGTGACATCAATTTTAAAATCCGGGTATTTTTGATAAAGCTGGCTAAACACCACACCTTTATGGCTAATGCTTTCTTTTAAAGCTTTGTTGACACGGGATTTTTGCAAATCGGGGTGGGCTAAAACAACTAAAGTAGACATTTTGTTCCTTTCATTTTTTGTTGTTAGGGGCATTTAGCATGAATTTAACGCCTTGTCAACTCAATTGAACCAAACGCTCAAACCTTAAGTTATTTTTAATAATATTGATTATGGTGTGGCTAGACCCAAACTTCGACCACTCAGCGCATTTATCTAAAAACGCTTGGCTAGGGATTGCGTGCCATCTTAAGGTATGGCTGGAAGCAAAACTACATTTTAAATAAAACCCCATTTGGCAACACATCGGCGGCTAGTCCAAGACACGATCAGTATGGCAGTAGATCCATCCTACGATTAAGCGCTCTAAAGAATGCAAGCTTGACATGTGTGTTCCTTATTGGGTTGTTTAAGCGCACATCATTTCACAATAAGGCTACCATGTTCGCCACTCTTACGATCAGCCATGCGCACATAGGGGGCTTTGATTTTGGTGTGATCTAAGTTAAAACTCTCCACATCCATTTTCATCCTTGACTTCTGTATTCAATGGTTATTTTAAACACGCAAAGGCTCGTTCTAAATCCTCTAGCAGGTTAAATCCTGGTAGGGGTGCAAGGTGAAATCTCAACCTCCAATTGTAGGTGCGTTGGGGTCTAGGACTGCGCATTGAAAATTTCCTTTAAGACTCTAGCGTTTTGGGCTATATCGCCCACCCACAAACTAGAGATCACCGCTGCCATATCAAGGGGGGGGAGAGTGGCTAAATTAGTTGGTGTCAGTCCTCCTATGGCACAAAGGGGCAACTTCAAGCACGCCCTAGCTTGTGTAAGGACTTCTTTAGAAATTGTGGAGGCTTTAGGTTTAGTGGGCGAATTAAAGCACGCCCCAAAGGCGATATAATCAGCCCCTAAGTCTTGCGCCTGTTTTGCCCTAGTTAAATCCCCATAGCACGAAATCCCGATCACCCCCTTAAAGTGTTTGCGAGCTTCTTCTAGGGGTGTGTCCTCTTGCCCCAAGTGCAAACCAAAAGCCCCACATTGCAAGGCCAACTCTAGGCGATCATTCACAATAAAGCCCACACCATGCCTTGCGCACAGCTTGGCTAAATCTTTGGCTAGATTTAGTAATTCTGCATCGCTATGGGTTTTATCTCTAAGCTGAAAGAGGGTAATTCCACCTTGAATAGCACACTCTAGCATGTTTGGCAATTGATCATAGGGGGTTAGGTTCTCATCGCTCAAGCCATACACCCCCTTTAGGGCTACTCCCACTCAATTGTCCCCGGGGGCTTAGAAGTGATGTCGTAGACAACCCGGTTGATCCCCTTCACTTCGTTAATGATTTTGTTTGCTACGCTCTCTAAAAACTCAAAAGGTAGGGGTGCAAAGTGTGCGCTCATGCCATCGCTGGCGCACACCGCCCGCAAGGCGAGCGTGTTGTCGTAGGTGCGGTTATCGCCCATCACCCCCACAGAATGCACATTTAAAAGCACGCAAAAGGCTTGCCACACCGAGTCGTAGAGTTTTGCCTCGTGCAAGGCTTGGATAAAAATATGATCGGCTTGGCGGACTAACTCTAGGCTATCATAACCCACAGCCCCTAAAATGCGGATCGCTAATCCGGGGCCCGGAAAGGGGTGGCGTTTTAGCATGTCTTGGGGCAACCCTAGCTGTGCGCCCAAAGCCCTAACTTCGTCTTTAAACAACTCCCTTAGAGGCTCTAACAGCACAAAATCCATTTTTTCGGGCAGACCCCCCACATTGTGGTGGGACTTAATCACCTTAGAAGGGCCTTTCACGCTCACCGATTCAATCACATCGGGGTAAAGCGTGCCTTGCGCTAAATACTTGATCTTGCCCCTCTTCTCTAGCTCTTTAGCCTTCTTTTCAAAAACCTCGATGAAAGCCATGCCGATGATTTTACGCTTTTCTTCGGGCTCACTCACGCCCCTTAACCTCTCTAAAAATAAGCTAGACGCATCCACCACATGCAAGGGGATTTTTAAGTCGGTAAACATTTTAACGACCTGCTCTTTTTCACCCAAGCGCAAGAGCCCGTGATCCACAAACACAGCTTCCGTTTGTGCCCCCACCGCTTTATAGCACAAGCTAGCGACCACGCTCGAATCCACGCCCCCACTCACAGCGCATAAAATCCTATCTGTGCCCACCTTTTCTTTTATCTTTGCAATCTCTTGGCTAGCAAAGGTTTGCATGTCCCAAGTGGCTTTGCACCCACAGATCTTAAGCGCAAAGTTTTTTAAAATTTGTGTCCCTTGCACGCTGTGTACCACTTCTGGGTGGAATTGCAAGCCAAAAAGGGGCTTTGTGGTGTGCGCTATGGCGCAAAAGGGGGCGTTTGCGCTCTTAGCTAGGGCTTTGAAGTTAGGCGGTAGGCTTTCCACGCGGTCGGCGTGGCTCATCCACACCACGCTTAAATTATCCACGCCCTCTAATAGGGGGTGTTTTTCTAAAAGCTCTAGATGCGCTTTGCCAAATTCTTGGCGATGTGCCGCCCTAACTTGCCCACCAAAGCTATCCACCAAGAGTTGCATGCCATAGCAAATACCCAACATGGGCAAGTTGGTTTCAAAAAGCTCGGGAGCACATCTATAAGCGTCTTTGTCGTAGACGCTTGCGGGTCCTCCGCTTAAAATGATCCCCTTTGGGTTTTTTACTAATAAATCCTTAGTGGGGGTGAAGTATGGGTAAATCTCGGTATAAACGCCCACTTCGCGCAAACGCCTAGCGACAAGCTGGGTGTATTGACTCCCAAAATCTAAAACAATCAGTTCAATCGCCATATGTGTCGTCCTCTATGGGGGTGAAAATGCTTTGGTAGTTGATGCGAAAATCCGTAAAAATGTCTTTATGGCTTTTTAGCCACTCTAATAGCCCTTGTGCACTCTTAGCGTTGCATGGGTTTAGCCAAAAATAGTGCATGTTTAGAGGCTTAAACAGCACGCTTAAAGGCGGGGGCTTTTGCAAATAAAGCCTTTCGCTCATTAAGATTAAATCATTTGGCTTATAGGGGGTTATAAGGTTGCGCATGATTTTTAGGCGGGTGGTAAAGGCGGGTCTAGCCAATTCTTGCAACACCGCTTTAGGGCTCTTATCCGCAAAAAACGGCGATAGCTCTTTAGCCCCCAAGAGGATAAAACTTTCTTTAAAAAGCGCAACGGGTTTTTTGTTTTGCAAACGGCGGGCATCGAGTGCATTTTTAGAGATCAATAAGGCTTGCACTTGGCACAAGTGTTTGACTTTCTTTAAAGGTTGCCAAACGACCTTAACCCCCGCCCCCTCGTAAAATGCCAAACTTAAAAAGTCTAAAAACCCCTCTTTGTTGCCTAGGTCGCTGGCGATATACAAAGGTTCGCCTAGCAAGGGCAAGCACAAAAGCAAGGGGATAAGGCGCATCAAAAGGCGCGCAAAATCGTGGCACTTAAGCGGTCATTAAAGGCTTTAGCGTTTTTTAACGCCCCATTTTCTAAGAGCTTTGCGCTGTCAAACAGCAAGTGCGCCACATCGGTGAGTAAGGCGTGATCTTCCACGCCCTTAAGCTTTTGGATGATGGCGTGTCCGATATTGAGTTCTAAAGTCTTGGGCTGTTCTTGCACACTTTGGCCCATTTGGCGCATTAAATTTGCCATCATGGCATTTTGCGCATCGCCCACAAGCGCGACCGCTGAGTGCAAATCTTTAGACAAGGCGACTTCTTTCACCTCATCTTTTAAGGCTTCTTTAAACGCCTCTATCACTCCCTTAAACTCCTCTTTCTCTGTCTCGCTGATTTCAGCTAGTCCTAATTCTTTTAAGGTTTCAGCACTGGCTGCGTCTTTGAAAGGAGTTTTGTCGTATTCGGTAACCCCGGGCATGACAAAGGCATCCACTTCATCGCCCATTAAGAGCACATCAAAGCCCTTTTGGGTGTATTTTTCTAGGAGTGGGGAGGCTTTGAGTAGGTCTAAACTCTCGCCGACCATGTAATAAATGCTTTTTTGTCCGCTTGGCATGCTGGCCTTGTAGGCTTTGAGCGATAGCGACTCTTCGCCCTTACTGCTGGCAAAGCGTAGCAAGTCTAAAATCTTGTCTTTATTCTCAAAGTCGCTGTGCAAGCCCTCTTTCAACACCCGCCCAAACTGAGCGTAGAACTTCTTGTAAGTTTCTGTGTCTTGGCTTAATTTTTCAATCTCGGCTAGGATTTTTTTAGTGGATGCGCTTTTGATGTTAGCTAAGATTTTATTTTGTTGCAAAATCTCACGGCTCACATTCAAGGGCAAATCCTCGCTATCGATGATCCCGCGCACAAAGCGCAAATATTGGGGCAACAACTCTTTGTCGTTGTCGGTGATGAATACCCGTTTAACATAGAGTTTCACGCCTGATTGGTAATCCACTCTAAATAAGTCAAAGGGGGCGGTGCTTGGGATATAAAAAAGCGTGTTGTATTCTAACACCCCTTCGGCTTTGTTGTGTATCCACGCCAGCGGTGCGCTGTTGTCGTGCGCAAAACTTTTGTAAAACTCTTTGTAGTCCTCGTCTTTGAGTTCATTTTTAGGCATGCGCCAAAGGGCTTTTGCGCTGTTGATTTGGGTGCATTTGTCCTCTGTAACTTCTTTCTTGTTTCCGCCCTCGCCCTCGCTTTTGGTTTCAGTGTAGCTTAAGAAAATGGGAAAGGGGATGTGCTCGGAGTATTTTTTTACAATGTGCTCGATCTCCCAGCGGTTGGCAAATTGTGCCTCCTCGTCTTTGAGATACAGCGTGATTTCTGTGCCAAAGCCTTCTTTGACGCAAGGGCTGATTTCATAAGAGCCCTTGCCATCGCTCACCCACGCAAAGGCTTGTTCGCTTAGGGCTTTTTTGCTTTGCACCACGACTTTATGAGCAACCATAAAGCTAGAGTAAAAGCCCACGCCAAACTGCCCGATAAGCGCGCTGTCTTTCTTTTGATCCCCGCTCAAATTAGCTAAAAAGCTCTTTGTGCCTGATTTGGCGATCGTGCCTAAGTTTGAGATCAGCTCTTCTTCGCTCATGCCAATGCCATTGTCGGCAATAGTAAGGCTCTTGGCTTTTTCGTCAAAACTCAAATTGATTTGGGGGTGAAACTCTAAAGACTTATGCGCCTCATCGCTGATCACCATGTAGCTCAATTTGTCGAGGGCATCGGAGGCATTTGAGATGAGCTCCCTTAAAAAAATCTCTTTATTGGAATAAAGAGAGTGGATCATTAAATCCAAAAGCTGGTTAATTTCGGTTTGGAAAGTGTGTTTTGTAGACGCCATTAAAACTCCAATTGTAAGATAAACCCCCATTATAGCGCAAAAAGGGTTTTTGCCCCCTTAAGAAAACATGCTAACATGCCCGCCATGCACTCTTTAAGATTAGGCATTTTATTTAGTGGTGAGGGCTCAAACATGCAAAATCTCATAGAGAAGTTGCACCAAAAAGTCTATTGGCAACAAGACAAAGAAATAAGGCTAGAGGTCGCCCTTTGCGCCACAAATAACCCAAAGGCAGGGGGGATTAAACGCTGTGAAAGCCTTAACATGCCCTATATCGTGGGGGCTGAAGACAACTTTATTAGTGCCTTTAAGGGCTGTGTTTTGGTGCTGTGTGCGGGCTATCTTAAAATTTTAAGCCCCAAATTTTTAGCCCACTACAAAGCGATCAATATACACCCTTCTTTTTTACCCCAACACAAGGGGGCAAATGCCCTAAAAAGAAGTTTTTCAAGCCAAAGCGGACTAGGGGTGAGCGTGCATTGGGTGAGCGATGAGCTAGATAACGGTAAGCTCATTTTACAAGAGAGTTTAAGCCTAAAGCCCCAAGAGAGCCTAGAGAGTTACACCCAAAGGGTGCACGCTTTAGAGCATAAACTTTACCCCCAAGCCTCACTAAGGGCACTAGGGTTGCGCCATGCATGATTTATTTATTTTAATGGCGATCACCCCCTTGATCGTTCTAGCCCCCTATGTGAGTCGGGTTTTAAAAATGCCTGTGGCGGTGCTAGAGATTTTGCTAGGCACTTTGGGGGTTTACTTTGGACTTTTAAAACCCAACGCTAATTTCAGCACGATGGCTGAGGTGGGGTTTTTATTCTTAATGTTTTTGTGTGGCATGGAGGTGGATTTGTATGTGTTTAAGCAAATGGAGCGCAAAACACTAAAGAAAATCCTAAGTTACTTTGGCATTCTCTATGCAATGGCGAGCACCATTACCCTAAGTGCACACTTGCCCGCCCTTTACATCATTGCCCTGCCCATTGTGAGCTTGGGGATGATCATGACTCTTGTTCGCGACTATGGCAAGGACAAACCATGGCTAAATTTGGTGCTGAAAGTCGGGGTTTTGGGTGAGCTCACGAGCATTATTTTACTTGTGGTCGTGGACGGGATTTACTTACACGGCTTGGGGGCGGATTTGATTAAGACTTTGGGGATTTTATTGGTTTTCTTGTTCATCATGGCGCGCTTGGTGCGTATTTTTAGGGTGTTGTTTTGGTGGTTTCCTAGGCTAAAGGCTTTTATCATGCCAAGCAACGAGGCAAACCAAGACATGCGTTTTGCGCTCATGCTTTTCTTTATTTTGGTGGGGATTGTGGCGTGGCTCAAATTAGAGTTGGTTTTGGGGGCGTTTTTAGCCGGCACACTCATTTCTACCTTCTTCCCCCATAAGCACGAGTTGTTTGACAAGCTCAACGACATCGGCTTTGGCTTCTTTGTCCCTTTGTTTTTTATCCATGTCGGCTCGACTTTGGACTTGCATTTGATTTTAACCCACCCGAAGTTTCTCACCCACGCCGCCCTAGTTATGGCGTGCATGGCAAGTCTGCACCTTGTGAGTAGCTTTGTGGTGTTTAAAGGGGAGTTAAAAAGCGTGAAAAACACCGCCATGTTTGCCATGAGCGCGTCCATGCCCTTAACTTTCTTAGTTACAACGGCAAGCGTGGGGCTAAGGGTGGGGGCGATTAATGAGGAAACCTATTACGCATTTTTACTAGCGGCGGTTTTTGAGGGGGTGCTCTTCACCACTTTAATTAAGATTTTACAAAAACCCCCCCACTCTGCCTAGAAAGTGTAAAGGTAGCGCAAATACACAGAGTAATCGCGCTTCAAGCTGTAGTAAAGCCAATTGGTGTTCGCACTTTTGGAAGGGAAAAAGGGGTTAACCAGCATGGGGAGCTTAACGCCCAACTCCAAACCATTGTGCTTGTAAATGTTGGTCCTAAAGCCGAAGTTCAACCACACATTGAAGTTGCCGTGGTGGGGTAAGCCTCCAAGTTTGGCATTGGGGTCTGCGTGTAAAATGGCTTCTTTCCAAGCATCTAAGGTGGGTTTATTGACCTGCCATGCGTTCCCGCCGATGGCAAAGCCCCCAAACACGCCCACACTTGCATTTTTGCGATCAATGAAGTTGCCCATGATGTCCGCGCCAATCCCATAGGCGACCATGCTTAAGCGGACATTGCCATCATAGATGGGATCTACGCTTAATTGCGGACCTAGATCGCTGAACCCATAGTCTAGAAAGCCATAGTAGCGCACGCCTAGCCACTTCGTCTTGGCATGGGGGAGCTTAAAGAAAAACTTCTGCCCGATTAAAAACCCAAAGCCATTCATCGCCCCATTGGCGTATTTAGCATGCCAACTGACATTTGTGCCTTGCCAGTTTTTGTAATCCGGACCTGTGCCGGGGGGGTAGCTCACCCCATCTATGGTTTGGTTATAAACATTCGTGTTCATCCTGCCTTGCCCGACTTGGTAGCCCGCCCCAATGAAAACGCCATTCTCTTCGGCTGTCAAACTCCCCACAACCCCGAGGGCTAGAGGGACACCTAGTAAAAACTTTCTCATCGCAATCCTTTAAAGTTCATCACAAAAAGATATAAATAGGCCGCAATCATAGCATGTTTCCTCTCATAAAACAAGGATTTTATATTTTTTATGGCACGCCCCCCTATAAAATTTAAGTATAATAGCTCGCTATCCTACCAAAAAAAGAGTTACATTTGCCAAACAGCATTAAAATCTATGGTGCCAAAGAGAATAATTTAAAAAACATTGACCTTGAAATCCCCAAAAATCAATTCATTGTTTTTACGGGGCTTAGCGGATCGGGCAAGTCCACGCTCGCCTTTGACACGCTCTATGCTGAGGGGCAACGGCGTTACTTAGAGTCGCTCTCTAGCTATGCGAGGCAGTTTTTAGACAAGGTGGGCAAACCGGCGGTGGATAAAATCGAGGGGCTGATCCCTGCCATTGCGATCGATCAAAAAACCACTTCCAAAAACCCCCGTTCCACGGTGGGCACGACCACAGAGATTTACGACTATTTGCGCTTGCTGTTTGCCCGAGTGGGGCGGCAACACTGCCACTTGTGCGGCGCACCCATTGCATCCATGCAGCCTAGCGACATCATCGCCCAAGTCTTGCAAGAGTGCGCGGGGCGTAAGGTGTTGGTTTTAGCCCCCCTAGTGGATAACAAAAAAGGGCATTTTAACGACATTTTGCAGGGCTTGCGCCAAAAGGGCTTTGTGCGGGCGCAAATTGACGGGGTCTTAACCCGCCTTGATGAGCCTTTGGAACTTGCCAAAAACAAAAAGCACAGCATTAAAGCCATAGCCGATCGCCTTGAAGTGAGCGCACAAAACCAAGCGAGGCTCTCAAGTGCGCTAGAGCGGGCTTTGGCTGAGGGCTATGGGCGGGTAGAGGTGTTGGACTTAGACACGAACAAAAGTCGCCATTACAGCGAGCATTTGGCGTGCTTTGCTTGTAAAGTGAGCTTTGAGCCCCTAGAACCCGTGAGCTTTTCGTTCAACTCGCCCAAAGGGGCTTGCCCTGAGTGCGCAGGGCTTGGGGCAAAGGTGAGTTTAGACATCCAAAAACTCTTAGATTTTAACCTCCCCATAGGCGACATGAAAAAAATTTTCTACCACAACGCCTACTATTGCGCCTTGTTTGAAGGCTTTTGTGCCACAAATGGGCTAGACACAAATAGCCTATTTGACAAGCTAGACCCCCACCAACAAGAAGCCCTACTTTATGGCAATGGCAAAGAAGTGCACTTCACCTACAAACAACAAAGCCTTAGCCGTCAGTGGATGGGGCTCATCCAAATCGCTTACGACTTCTTTAAGGACAGCAAGGACTTAAGCCAATACATGTATGAAAAACCCTGTGCGAGTTGCAAGGGTTACCGCCTAAAACGGCAATCTTTGGCGGTGCAAGTGGCGGGGCTAAACATCTCTAGCTTGATAGACATGCCCATAAACGCCGTGCATGCCTTCTTTAAGGACAAAGCCCACTTCGCCTATTTAAGCCCGCAAGAACAGCGCATCGCCGCCCCGATTTTAAAAGAGATCAACGAGAGGGTGTTTTTCTTAGTGGATGTGGGTTTGGGTTATCTCACTTTAGGGCGGGACGCAAGGACTCTTAGCGGGGGGGAGGCACAACGCATAAGGATCGCTAGTCAAATTGGCAGTGGGCTTACGGGGGTGTTGTATGTGCTAGACGAACCAAGCATTGGCTTACACGAAAGGGACACCGCTAAACTCATACGCACTTTAAAGAATTTACAGCAAAAGGGCAACACTTTAATCGTGGTAGAGCATGACAAAGAAACGATCAAGCAAGCGGATTTCATCGTGGATATTGGTCCAAAAGCGGGCAAGCACGGGGGACAAGTGGTTTTTAGCGGCAGTGTGACTAAACTTTTGCAAAGCACCCACCCAACGGCGTTATACTTGCAAGGGGTGAAAAACATCACAAGACCCAAGTTAACCCCGCCTAAAAACCCGGCTTGTTTGCAATTAAAGGATGTGCATATCCACAACATTAAAAACTTGCAGGTAAAAATCCCGCTAAAACAATTTGTGTGTGTTACGGGGGTGAGTGGGAGCGGTAAAAGCTCTTTGATTTTACAAACACTCTTGCCCATCGCCCAAGAGAAGTTAAACCATGCCAAAAAGAGCGGGGGGGGGGTGGGGGTTGTGCAGGGCTTGGAGCATTTAGACAAGGTGATTTACTTAGACCAAGCCCCCATAGGCAAGACCCCACGAAGCAACCCCGCCACTTACACGGGGGTGATGGACGACATCCGCGAACTCTTTGCCCAAAGCAAGGATGCAAAAGTGCTAGGCTATAGCGCAAGTCGCTTTAGCTTCAATGTGCGGGGGGGGCGGTGCGAGAAGTGCCACGGGGAGGGGGAGATTAAAATTGAAATGCACTTTTTACCAGATGTCCTAGTGCAATGCGACAGCTGTAAGGGGAGCAAATACAACGAACAAACCCTAGCGGTGAAAATCAAGGATAAGTCCATTGCAGATATTTTGCACATGAGCGTGGAGGAAGCCCTAGAGTTTTTCTCTAAAATCCCCAAAATCGCCGCCAAATTGCAGACTTTAAACGCCGTGGGGCTAGGTTACATCACGCTAGGACAAAACGCCACGACCTTAAGCGGAGGGGAGGCGCAGCGCATTAAATTAGCCAAAGAACTGAGCCGCAAAGACACGGGCAAGACTTTGTATATCTTAGACGAGCCCACCACGGGGCTGCACTTTGAGGATATACAACTTCTCTTAAATGTCTTGCACTCTTTAGTGGCTTTGGGCAACTCTATGATTGTCATCGAGCACAATTTAGACATCATTAAGAACGCAGACCATGTCATTGACATGGGTCCTGAGGGAGGCTCTGGGGGGGGACAAGTGGTCGCTACAGGCAGTCCTGCAACCTTGGCTAAAAACCACGCTAAAACGGGAAGTTTCACGGGCAAATATTTAGCCCTAGAGTTGGGGCTTTAAGATAAAAATTTTTAGGTAAATCAGCACCGATTAGACCTAAAAATCCATGTAAAATAAACTTGAAGCATTTGCTAGGGAACTTTAAGCCCATTAAGTGGGCGTCTTTAAAAACTTTCATTTACCAAAGTAAACAAGAGTTTTGCTATAGTCTGCGGTATGAGAACCGAAGGTTGGGCGAAAGCCTGACCTGGAAGGTTTTCAAATTTTTGGAAGGAGAATGTTATGAGCAACAACAGCAACAACAGCAGGAACAGCAACAACAGCAACAACAGCAATAACAGCAGCAGCAGCAACCGCAACAATAGCAATAACAGCAACAATAGCAATAACAGCAACAACCAAGACTAAGCTGTGCTTGCCCCTCCCCCTCGTGGGGGGGTGAGGTCCCCTACAAGTTCTTTCTTCTTTTAAGCTTTTTCAGATCCTAGATTATGAGCAAGTCGAGGTGTGGCTCTTGATCCAAGCTTTTAGTCAAACCAAGAGGGTATGTTCACCTAGAATTTGTAGCTTTCATCAATAGTTAAGCAATCCTAACACTGCTTGCTTGTAGGCTTGGGCGCTCTCTTCATCCTTGCCTTCAAAACGCGTAACGAGCGTGGGCGTGGTGTTGCTCGCCCTAACAAGCGCAAAGCCATCTTTAAAGACCACTCTAATCCCATCAATGTCTATCAAGTCCACAATGGGGGGGAAGTTTTGCGGTAATTGCCCCCTTAGACTCTCTTTAAGTCTTTCAATGATTTCAAACTTCTCTTCTTCTTTGACAGCGATTTTTTCCTCAGGGGTTTTATAAGAGTAGGGTAAGTTCTTTAAACTCTCTTCTAAAGTGTTTGGGGCTTGCTCTAAAAACAACTCTAAGAGGCGCAAACACGCATACAGCGCATCGTCATAGCCAAAATAGCGGTCGTTGAAGAATAAATGCCCGCTCATCTCGGCGGCGAAGTGGGCGTTTGTTTCTTTAAGCTTGACCTTTAAATTGCTATGCCCCGTTTTATACATAATAGCTTGCCCGATTGCGTTGATGGCGTTGTACATGACTTGCGAACATTTGACTTCGCCGATGACTAGGGGCTTAATGCCTTTTTGGGCTAGGCTCTTGGCAAATAAAATCGCCAGCTCATCGCCTGCATAAATGCGCCCCCTTGTTAGCAAGGCGACTCGATCTGCGTCCCCGTCAAAGGCAATGCCGATAGGGATTTGATGCGCTTGCATGTGCGCTTGCAAGTCTTTTAAATTCTTGGCTTCACTAGGGTCGGGGTGGTGGTTAGGGAAAGTCCCATCGGGGGTAGAATAAAGGCTATCAAACTTGATATTTAACGCCCTTAGCACCGGCTCTAAACCGATCGCCCCCACTCCATTGCCAAAATCCAAAGCGATTTTATAGGGGAAGTTTTGTAGGTGTGCAAAGGCGTTGATCAAATAGGCATGGTAGGCCTCTTTGGCGTTAAGTGTGTGGGTGGGTGCGGATTTTTGGGTGTAGGGTGTGGGGGCTTTTAGCATTTGCTCTTTTAGCTCTTGAATGGCTTGCCCGTAAAAGGGCTTTTGATCTAAAGTGATCTTAAAGCCATTGTATTCGGGGGGGTTGTGCGAGCCGGTGATCATAATGGAGTGGGGGGTGTGGGTGTTGTCAATGGGATTAAAGGTGGCAAAGTAAGCTACGGGCGTGGGGACAAGCCCCATATCATAAACTTCTACAAAGTTTTCAAGCCCGCTTTTAAGCCACTGAAATAAGGTGGGCGAGTGGGTGCGGGCATCGTAGCCTAAAGCCACCTTGGGGCAGGTTTGCGCCATGATTTTGCCTAACTCTAGCCCGATTTGGCGCACGCAAGGCTCGTTTAAGCTCTTGTTAAAAATCCCCCTAATGTCGTATTCTCTAAAAATACTCGGATCTAATGGCATCATTGTCCTTTACTCGTAAATGTAGGCGTTGGTCCAATGGATGGTGTTGTCCACGCTGTTAGTCAAAAGCAATTGATAAAGGTCCACACTCCCGACCCTAAAGGCGGAGGCACAACTATTTAAATAGAGCGACCACATGCGGATAAAGCGGGCATCGTACATTTGGGCAATTTGCTCTTGTTTGTCGCAAAAGTTTTTATACCAAAGGTCCAAGGTTTTGGCGTAATGTAGGCGTAAACTCTCACCCAACACTAAATGAAAATCGCTTTCGCTTGCGATCGAGATCACCTCACGCAAAGAGGGCAAATACCCTCCGGGGAAAATGTATTTATCGATCCAAGCGTTTGTCGTGCCCTCAAAGCAACACAAAATGGAGTGCAATAAAAACATGCCCCCCACTTTCAACACTTCTTTAACTTTCTTAAAATAAAAGGGCAAATTCGCCTTACCGACATGTTCGAACATGCCTACACTCACCACTTTATCAAAGCGGTAATGCAAGCCGTCCAAATCTTGGTAATTTAACAGCTTGATCGTAACCCGATCGGACAATCCTAAATCCTTCACCCGTTGGCTCGCCTGCTTAAATTGCTCTTCAGAGATGGTGATCCCCATCACTTCTACATTGTATTCTTGTGCCGCTCTAATGGAGAGATAGCCCCAACCACAGCCGATGTCTAAAAGTTTTTCACCCTGTTTGAGGTCTAGTTTCTTTAAGGTGTGATCTAACTTTTGCAATTGGGCTTGGTACAAAGTGTCGCTTTCTTTTTTAAAGTAAGCGCAAGAGTAGCTAAGGGTTTCATCTAGCCACAAGGCGTAAAAGTCATTGCCTAAATCGTAGTGGCTTTTGATGTTGGACTTTTCTTTGTCGGCGGGCTGGATGGGTGTGGCGTTGTCGTGCTTGTGTAAGTGGTCGTAATTGGTTTGTAAATACAACACCCGCATCACAGCGTCCATCGAGCCCTCAATGTCGATCAGCCCGTCCATGTAGGCTTCGGCAATGGTTAAGGACATGTCCTTTTTAATGTCGCTCATTTTTAGGGGGCGGTTGATTTTTATGGTGAATTGTGGGGTTTTGGTGCCGTTTTGGTAGACTTCTTTGTCCCAAAACACCACGCGGTAATCCCCATTTTGCCATTTCTTAAACATGGATTTTAGAAAAAATTTAGAGAGCATGGTTTAAACCTTCGTTTGTGCTCCACCTATTGTGGGGTGTGCTAAGGCGTGTAAAGCCGCCATTGTAAACTAATTTCATTTAAAAATCCTTAGCGTTGCGCGGCCAAAAGTTTGCGTTAACCATTTTTAGGCTAAAATGGGCAGCTAGTTTTTTAAGACTAGTGAGCAAAAAACTATAAAAAAAGGGAGTTTATGAAAACAAAGACACTTGATCTACTAAGACAACTTCAAGCCGACAGCATTGTTTTGTTCATGAAGTTACACAATTTCCATTGGAATGTGAAAGGGCATGACTTCCACGCCGTGCATAAATTCACGCAAGCCGTGTACGAAGAGTTTGCCGACATGTTTGACGATTTGGCCGAAAGGGTGGCCCAACTAGGGCATGTCCCCGTGGTAACCCTTGCCGAGGCGTTGAAAGTCGCCCACATTAAAGAGGAGAGCAAGCACAGTTTCCACTCTAAAGAAGTGTTTGAAGCCGTTTTGCACGACTACGAGCATTTGGAAAAACACTTTACCCAACTCTCGGAATTTGCCGATGAAGCGGGCGATAAAGTCACCGCCGCCTACGCCGACGAACAGCTTGCTAAATTGCAAAAATCTGTATGGATGTTGAAGGCTAGTCTAGCTTAATGCTACAGGATCAAGACCAAGGTTTAGAGGTTTTGGAGGGCGACCCCCTTGAAAAGTGGGGGGAAATCCTACTGCACGCCAGTCCCAAGCGTTCTTTTGAGGAATTGGAGCGGTTTTTAGAGTGGCAGGCTTTAGGCACACTCTTTTTAGAACAAGAAGGCTTGGAGGATAAGTTTGAGGCGTTGTTAAAACAGCTGAGATTTGATCCCAACTTGCAAGAAAAAGTGCACGCTAAAAAGGTGGATTTAGCCATACAATCCATGGCAGCCGTCCTTAGTGGGCATGAATAGGCTTTGGTTCGTGTTGCTCCTAGCCCCTATATTATATGCTAAACCGCTAGATCGCACACTCACGCTTAAAAAAGACGAGGTTTTTAGTGGAAAGTTGCAACTAAATAAATTTAAAAAGCCCCTAAGTTTGCGCTGGACTCTTTTTAAAGATCACGGGTTAGTGGTGCATTTAAAGTTAAACCACTTCCCCTATCAATTCATTTTATACAAGGATTTACAACGCAACACCTTTAGAGCGGATATTTTTAAAGAGAATAGCGCAGAGCAAAAGATCAGCGGCAATTACGAACATCCCTATTTTTTGGTAACCTTTAAAAACTTCAACGACAAAGAGGGGGCGGCGACCTTGAGGGTGAAAGCATCTTCCCAACTTAAATGGATCGAACCTTAATGTTAGAGCGCATACAAGCCAAGATCGAAGCATATTTAGAAGAGGTGGGTAGCCCACAAGTCTTACGCATGGCACAGAACTTAGGCATGGGTAAAATGCTAAGAAGCCGTTTGATTTTAACCATTTGCGCCAAACACCCTAAGCTCGTGGATTTTTGCGCCATCATAGAAATGATCCAAACCGCCTCCCTGCTCCACGATGATGTCATCGACCACGCTGCCACAAGGCGCGGACACGAGTCGCTAAACCACGCCTTTGGCAACACAAACGCCATCATGCTCGGCGACATTTTCTACTCCAAGGCTTTTTGTGCCTTAGCCGACTTTGCCAAACCCATCATAGAGGTGGTCGCCCAAAGCGTGGTGGCCCTCTCTAGGGGCGAAATCAAAGACACCCAAATGGCGCAAGGCTTTAACCCCAGCCAAGATTTTTACATCGACATGGTCGCCGACAAGAGCGCAGCCCTGATTGTGGCAAGCAGTGGGGGGGCAGCCCTTTTAGCGGGCTTGGACTTTAAAAAATACGCCGCCTTTGGGCACAACTTTGGCATCGCCTTTCAAATCATTGACGATTTGCTCGACATCACACAACCTAAAGAGGTGCTGGGTAAGCCTGCTTTTAGTGACTTTAAAGAGGGCAAGAGCACCCTACCCTATATCCTTTTGCACCAACGCCTAAGCCCCGCAGAGCAGGGCATTTTAAGGGGGTATTTTAAAAGCCCCAAAGAAGAGGCAAAGCTGTGGTGCAGTGAAAAATTTAAAGAACATAACATCATCCAAGCCACTTTGCAAGAGGCCAAAGCCTACACCAACCAAGCCCTAGAGGCGATTAGGGGCGAGAACAACCAAGCCCTAGAGGCAATGGCTTTGCGGGTTTTAGAAAGACAATTTTAGGGGGCTAGAGTGGATCCGTATTATAGTGTCCTCAGTTTCACACACAAGCGCCTACCCATTGAGTTGCGCGAGCAGCTGGCTTTTAAAGACAACGCCGCCTTGCTGCGCTTTTTGCAAGATTTAAAGCACCGCTACCCCAGCTTAAAAGAAGTCATCGGGCTTTGCACCTGTAATCGGGTGGAATTTTACTGCTATGGGACGGTGGATTTTAGCGTGGTTTTGCAGGCACTCGCGCACGCCAAGAGCTTACCCCTCACCCTTTTGCAAGAAAAGAGTACGCAATACACCCACACAGAGGCGGTTTATCACAGCTTTAGCGTGGCAAGCAGCCTTGATAGTCTCGTGGTGGGCGAAACGCAAATCACGGGGCAGCTCAAAGAAGCGTATAAGGCGTGTTTTGAGGCTAAACTTTGCGGCAAACATTTAAGCCGTTTGGTGCATTTTGCCTTTAAATGTGCGGGGCGAGTTAGAAGCGTTACCGCCATCTCTGCGCAAGTCGTGTCTATTGCTTCTATGGCGGTCAAGCAAGCCATAGAGGTGCTGGAGAGCGAGGATTTGCCTAAAAAGGCGGTGGTGGTGGGCGTGGGGCAAATGGGGCAACTTGTGTGTAAGCACCTCATCGCTAAGGGCTTTGAAGTGCTTTTATGCAACCGCCATACTGAAAACGCCCAAAATTTCATAACCACCCTAAACGAGCCCAATATTTGCATTGACAGCCTAGAGAATTTAAAAGAACACATCAACACCCACCCCTTTTGTTTCAGCGCAACCCACTCTCCAAACCCCCTAATCACGCCTGATATGGTGCAACCCACGCCTTTTAGGCGCTTTTGGTTTGATTTAGCTGTGCCAAGAGATATACAAGACCCCAAAGACTCTAGCGTGTGGCTTTATAGCGTGGACGACTTAAAAGGGGTCATCGCTGACAATTTAGAAAAACGCCAAAGGGACACCGCCAAAGCGCATGCCCTCATCGCCGAGGACACGGCGCAATTCTTTGCGTGGCTACAGACCTTAGAGCTAGACCCGCTCATCAAGGGGCTAAGAGAGCTAGCCAAACAAGCCGCCTTAAAAGAACTGAATAAAGCGGTGAAAAAGGGCTACATCCCCCCCGAGCTGCAAGACAATGTCGCCAAAATCCTACACAACGCTTTCAACACCTTTTTACACCAGCCCACCGCCACCCTAAAGAAAAACGCCCACAAGGAAGAGGGCGACATGCTCGGCGAGTCTTTAAAATCCCTTTTCAACTTAGGGGGCGATCCGCTGTTTTTAAACGCCTACCGCTGTGAACACTCTAAAGGACTTTAATGCGCTATTCAAAACTCTTTGCCCCCACTTTAAAAGAACCCCCCAAGGATGCGGTGCTAAAAAGCCATCAATTCCTCGTGCAAGCCGGCTATATCCAGCAAATCGGCAGTGGGGTGTATAGCTTTTTGCCCCTAGCCCAAAGGGTGCTTAAAAAGATTGTCAATGTCATAGATGAGGTCATGCAAGCGCATGGGGCGCAAAGTTGTTTGTTTAACTTTGTAACCCCGGCGGCTTTATGGCAAGAGAGCGGGCGCTTTGGCAAGTATGGCAAGGAACTTTTAGCCTTTAAAGACCGCAAGGATAACGACTTTGTGCTCGGCCCCACGCACGAAGAAGTGGCGGTGGAAATCGCCAAAGCCCACATCAAAAGTTATAAACAACTCCCCCTGCACCTCTACCAAATCCACACCAAATTTAGAGATGAAATCCGCCCCCGTTTTGGGCTCATGCGCGCTAGAGAGTTCATCATGAAAGATGGCTACAGCTTCCATGCCGATAGTGCCGACCTAGATCAAGAGTTTTTAAACATGCAAACCGCCTATAATGAAATCTTTGAGCGCTTAGGCTTAAAGGTGCGCGCGGTGGAGGCGGATAGCGGGGCGATTGGGGGCAGCAAGAGTAGGGAGTTTGTGCTCTTAGCTCCCTGTGGGGAGGACACTTTAGTGGCTTGCGCAAGCTGCGCTTATGTGGCAAATGTAGAGGTCGCCAAGAGAGCAAAGAGGGCAGAGCCGGACAATGTCCCACAGGCTGCCTTTGCCAAATTCCCCACCCCCAACACCCCCAACATTGAAGCGGTGAGCGCATATTTAAAAGTAGAACCCTTTTTCATCTTAAAAGCAGTGGTGAAAAAAGTTCTCTTGGAAAATAACGAGAGCCAACTTGCGGTGTTTTTTGTGAGGGGCGATGACAGCCTAGAGGAAACCAAGGCTTTAAATGCGTGTAAAAGCCAAGTGCCCGCTTTAAGTTTAGAGGACATTGAGGGCGCAGAGCTAAAAAAATACGGGCTTTTTGCCGGCTACATCGGTCCCTATGGGCTAAAGCACCTTGTGCCTAACGCCCTTGTGTTCTTTGACACCGACTTAAGCGAGGCAGATAGCCTAGTGTGTGGGGCAAATGAAGAGGGGGCGCACTTTGTGGGTGTGGATTTGTCTAGCTTTAGTGGGTTAGATTACAAGGACATTGCCACAGCCAAAGCGGGGCAGGCG
Source organism: Helicobacter sp. NHP22-001 (assembly GCF_030270165.1). Taxonomy (NCBI): domain Bacteria; kingdom Pseudomonadati; phylum Campylobacterota; class Epsilonproteobacteria; order Campylobacterales; family Helicobacteraceae; genus Helicobacter; species Helicobacter sp. NHP22-001. Next base: position 20,961 of record NZ_BSWS01000003.1, read on the forward strand.
TGCGCTGAGTGCGGGGGTGTTTTAGAACACCACAAGAGCATAGAAGTGGGGCATATTTTTAAACTCGGAGATAAATACTCCAAGAGTTTGGGGGCGCAGTTTTTGGACCAAGAGGGGCGTGCGTGTTGCTTTGAAATGGGTTGCTATGGGATCGGGGTGAGCCGCTTGCTCGCCGCCATTTTAGAACAAAATGCTGATGAAAGGGGCTGTGTGTGGAGTGAAACCACCGCCCCCTTTAAAGTCGTGCTTGTGGTGGCTAACACCAAAGACAACGCATTAAACACCCTAGGCGAAGAGTTATACACTGCCCTTTTAAACGCTAATGTAGAGGTGTTACTAGACGATAGAGCCGAGCGTTTTGGAGCGAAAATGGCGGATTTTGAGCTGATCGGCTGCTCTTATGCGCTCATTGTGGGCAACAAGGCTAAAGAGGGGGTGTTTGAGCTTGTGAAAAGACAAGGTTTGAGTAAGCTTGAGATGACAAAACAAGAGGTCTTGGACTTCTTTAAGGGTGCGTAATGCCCTTTGTGTTCTTGCTTGGGCTTGGTTACTTGGTCTTTGAAATTTATTTAGTGGTGCAGGTGGTGGATCGCTTCGGGGTTTTTGCCTTCTTGCTTGAGGTGGCAGCGAGCGCATTGTTAGGGGGCGTGGTGCTTTTAAAAAGTCCGTTTCATAACCTAAGCGAGCTTGTTAGTGAGCGGCTAAACCCCCTATCGTGGGCTGAGGGGGTGTTTTTGCGCTCGGTGGGTGGGGTGTTGCTGCTCTTACCCGGGGTGTTGTGCGACATTTTCGGCTTGCTCTTACTCTTGGTGGCGAGCGTGCGCAAGAAAGAGCCCCCACTTGACCCCGATGGGCCCGAAATCATTGATGTGGAAGTGAGCGATAAGAAAAAATGAAGGAACTTGTGATCGGGAGTCGGGGCAGTCAGCTAGCCTTGTGGCAAGCCCGCCATATACAAACGCAATTAGAAAATTTGGGCTTAAAAAGCCGCATTGAGGTCGTCAAAACCAAGGGGGATAAAATCCTAGATGTCCCTTTGGCTAAAATCGGGGGCAAGGGGCTATTTACTAAGGAGTTGGAAGAGCTTTTGTTGGTGGGGGCTTTAGACTTAGCCGTGCACTCGCTTAAGGATGTCCCCGTAGATTTAATCCCACCTTTGAGTCTGGCTTGTGTGAGCAAGCGTGTGGACTCTAGGGATTGCTTTTTAAGTATGCACTACCCCTCTTTAGAGGATTTGCCTTTGGGGGCAAAGGTCGGCACAACTTCCTTGCGCCGTTGCATGCAGCTAAAGAGACTGCGCCCCGATTTAGACACCCTGAGTCTTAGGGGCAATATCCAAACCCGCTTGCAACGCCTGCAAGAGGGGGCATTTGATGCGATCATCTTAGCCTATGCAGGAGTGGAACGCTTACAGATACGCATGCCCTACTGCGTGCCCTTGAGTTTTAAGCAAATGCTCCCGTGCATGGGTCAGGGGGCACTAGGCGTAGAGATGTGTAGCGACCATCCACTCTTTGCCACAATCACACAGCTTAACGACCCTAAAAGTGCACTTTTATGCGGACTAGAGAGAGCATTTATTGCTAGACTTAATGGGGGTTGTCAGATGCCTTTAGGTGTGCATGCATCCTTAAAGGGGGAGGTCTTAGAAATGCGTGCCATTGTGGGTCTTTTAGACGCAAGCCAAGTTGTTGAGGAGAGGATTGTGGGTAGCATACACGAAGTCGATGAACTCTTACAACTTCTCTTAGAACGCTTTATTGAAAAAGGGGCACTCGACATCCTGACACGAATTAGTCTTTAGGCTTGCTAGCTAAAAGGACATCCACTTCCTTAGCCATGCCAATTAAGAGCAAAATGTCCCCCTCGACTAAGAGCGTGCTCATAGGGATTTGATAATCCCACTGCACTCCGTGCTTGAGTGCTACGACCTTTAAATCCGCTTTAGAAGTGTCTAAGAAGTCTTGCAAGGTTCTTTGGGCGTGCTCGGGGGTGATGAGTAGACGCACAAGGCGCATGTGCGTGGTGATCTCTACGATATCTAAATGGGGGTTTAGACTAAGCCCTCTAACCAGCCTTTTAGCCGCATCTCTCTCGGGGTAAATCACGCGATCTGTGCCGATTTTGGAGAGGATTTTGCCATGGATGAGGGTAGAAGCCTTGGCAATGACCTCTTTAACCCCGCTTTCTTTCAGTGCCATCACGGTTAAAATGGACGCTTCAACATTTTGTCCGATGCTCACTATTGCAATGTCGGCTTCATTAATCCCCGTTTCTTTGAGGGCTATGGTATCTGTGGTGTCTAAAATGAATAAATTATCACACATGCTTTTAAAGACCTTCACCCGTTCTTCGCTCACATCGGCGGCAATGATCTGCTCCCCATTGTCAATCAAACCCCGTGCGACATGTGCCCCAAATTTACCCAAACCTAAAACCGCATAAGTTTTCATAAAACCACCTCTTCCTCGGGATAACGAACATGGTAGGTTTTGCTTTTACCCACTAATGCTATGCTAAAGACCAGCACGCCTACCCGCCCCATAAACATTAAAACCATTAAATACAACTTGCCAAAATCACTAAACCTAGCCACTAAAGAGAGATCGCCCCCATTGCCCGTGCTCGCCCCCACCGTGCCAAACGCCGAACACACTTCAAAGAATAAATGCAAGAAGAACTGGTTTTTACGATCATCTGTGGCGCTCAAAAGCATGGTGGAGGCGGTGATGTAAAACATAGCGATGATGAAAATTAAAAAAGATTTTTTGAGGATACTTTGAGGGATTGTGCGCTTAAAAAGCACGATTTCCTGTCCTTTTAGGGCGTGGTAGGCGTAGGCCAAGAGCAAAGTTAAAGTGGTGATTTTAATCCCCCCCGCTGTGCTCCCCGGTGCTGCCCCAATTACCATGAGCAAGGAGCAAAAAAACAGGCTTTGGTCATGCAAACCGGCTAAATCAATAGTATTGAAGCCCGCTGTGCGTAAATTTACAGAGAGAAAAAACGCCGCCATCACCTTAGAAAAACTGCTTAAATTCCCCATGCTCTTAGGGTTGTCCCACTCAAAGAGCAACACCACAACCATTCCTAGCACAATACAGCCCAAAGTCGCCCACAGCACAATGCGGGTATGTATGCTCAGTCGGGCTTGCTTAGGATAATTGTAGCACTCGCTTAAGACTAAAAAGCCCAAACCGCCTAAGATGATGAGGGCGCAAATGATGAAGTTGATCGGGGTGTTTGTTTGATACTCCACCAAATTAGAGGCAAAAATACTAAAACCGGCGTTGTTAAAAGCAGAAATTGAATGGAACACCCCAGCCCAAAGTGCACGTTTTAGGGGCAAATTCGTGGCAAAACACGCACTCAAAAGCACAGCCCCCACAAACTCAATCGCTAAAGTGAAGAGAAAAATTTTTTTTAAATATAAAATCACACCTTGCATATTAGGGTAATCTAGCGACTCCTTAAGCATTAAACGGCTCTTAAAGCCCATTTTCTTACCTAAAAGCAAAAACAAAAACCCCGCTAACCCCATGTAACCAAAACCCCCCGCTTGAATGAGCCCCAAAAGCACCGCTTGTCCATAAACACTAAAATCTGTCGCCGGGTTAGCCGTGATGAGTCCCGTTAGACATACAGCGGAAGTGGAGGTAAAAAATAAATCTAAAAAAGCAACGGGCTTTGTATGCATGGGGGCTAAATTTAGCAAAAACGCCCCCACAAGGGCTAAAAGCACATAGCTACCTACAATCATGCCAAAGATTCTATGCAAGTGCACCGCCTATTGCTAGCCATACTGATAAAGGGTGGCTATTATAACATAGCAGAGCACGGTATGCGGTTTATTTCATTTTAAATATCTACGGCTCTTTTGTAGAAATGGCAAATGGTGGAGCTTCAATGCCTCAATATAGCTAACAAAACTAAAAGCCCACGCTAAGCTAGTTCTAGTAGCACTGCTTTAACCCATTTGAAAATGTTATGAGTGGTGGCAATACTTGGTGAATGGTCTAAACAATTTATAGTGAAACTAATGATTATAAAAAGTTCAACAAACTGCTGATTAAGATTATAAAATTGCCAACAACACATAAACAGCACCCTAAGTGTAATATTTCGGTGTTGTTAACTATGTGATCGCTTTTAGTATGGCTTGCTTAACCAAGTCTAACCTATCTAAATTTTGTTTACAGCAAATGGTGTTTGCTCTTTAGTGTTACAAATATACCTCTTTTTTATGTGTTTAAGCCCATGTTTTTAAAACCCTCTTGACTCTCTCTCTCTCTCGTTAAAATGCCTTTGTCTTTTAATTTTTTTGGAAAGGAGTTAGTTTGGGGAAGAGGACCTTTAATTACATCACGCATATCCGCAACACGAGTGATCACAGACCTAAGTTTAATAGGTCATGGATAGACTTTTGGAAGGAAGAAGCCGGTCAATCAAGCCCAAAATGTTGCATCTATGGTTGTCCCAATAAAGCCGATCGAGGTGCGCATGTGTATTTGGATGAAGAGCGCAGTTGGTGGATTGTGCCCGTGTGTTCTGAGTGTAATCCCCCAGATAACAGCTCTTGGGATGTTAAGGCGAACACCATAGCCGTAGAGGCTAGGGGTTCAGGTCAGTGGGCATAAAATTTTAAAACAAAGGAGCAAACATGTTTATCCAAGATTTAAGCGTTGAGCAACAACAAGTGTTCTTGTATTTGGCAAGAAAGGTCATTGAAGCCGATGGGGTGTTGCACGAATTGCAACTAGGGGCTTTAGATGTGATTAAAAAGCAATGTGAATATGGCATTAGTGAAAAGGAAGTGCCCGTAAACACTTTAGGGCAGATCTTCACCACAAACCACGCCAAACACGCCACGCTGTTAGAGTTGGTCTCTGTGGCTTTAGCCGATAGCCGTTGGCATGACAATGAGAGAGACACCATTTACTCTTATGCTAAAGAGATGGGTGTTCCCACCCACAAAGTGGATCAGTTCAAAGACTGGGTGGTGAAAAACTTCATGCTTTATCAAGAAGCGGTCAAGATGTTGGATTAGGAGGAGAGATGGCAAAGCTCAATATCAATCAAATTGAAAAAATGGCTAGTGTCGCAAGCAGTGGTAACCCCATGCTCACGGGAGCGGCAACGGGGGCAGTGTTGGGCTCTATGATCCCCATTGTAGGCACGACCATAGGCGCAGGGGTAGGGGCTGCTTTAGGTGGCTTGATGGCTTTAGGCAAGAAGAAAGAAGGATAACAGAATGGGTGTTGAAGATGCTTTAAGTGGTGCAGTGACTGGAGCAATGTTAGGTTCTATGATTCCCGTTGTTGGCACAACCATAGGTGCAGGTGTGGGGGCTATCTTGGGAGCATTTGGGGGAAACAAGTAGTCCTCCCAAAAAACCCCTTGTTTTATCAAGGGGGGTTGGTCTTTTGCAAGAGATGTAAAAATACAAGAAAGAAGCAAGGGGATGATCTGCTTTTACCCCCTACCCCAAAACCCCCTCTAATTGCCCTAAAATGTGTTGACCTATGGGGATAGCAGAGGTGGCGGCCGGGCTTGGGGCGTTGCAGACATTGACACTTCTAGCGCTATTGCAAAATAAAAAGTCCTCAACGAGCTCGCCCGACTCGCTCACCGCTTGGGCGCGCACGCCCGCAGGGTGGGGGTTTAAATCCTCTAGGCACAAAGAGGGGCAATACTTTTGCACCAAGCCCAAATAACTTTTTTTGCAAAGAGAGTTTTTAAACTCCGCCAAGCCGGGTTTAAAATACTTGGCAACGACCTTTCTCACCCCTTTATGCATAAACATTTCCTTTAAGTCGTGCAAGCTTATATCTGTCTTTGAATACCCCTCCCGTTTGAGTGCCAACACAGCATTAGGACCGACCGTAACGCTCCCATCGATCATTCTTGTCAAATGCACCCCCAAAAAGGGCATGCTAGGGTCGGGAATGGGGTAGATTAAGTGCTTGACAATTTGGTTATGCTTGGGGGCTAGTTTAAAATACTCCCCCCTAAAGGGGCAAATGGTGAAACTTGGCTTTAGCCCCAGCATTTGGACCATGCGATCGCTTTGCAAGCCGGCACAAGAGATTAAATAATTTGCCTCATAAACGGCGTTTTTAGTGCGCAGTTGCACCCCCCTAGCGTGTTCTGTGAGTGCCACCACCTCAGCATTGTAGGCAATCTCTCCGCCTTGCTCTTTAAAACGCCTTGCCATCGCCAGCGTCACTCCTTTATAGCTCACAATGGCACTTGTGGGAAAAAATATTCCCCCTAAGCCCACGATATTTGGCTCTAGTTCTCTTAGCTCTTTTGCATCTAAACAAGTCCGCTCTAGCCCATTTTCCTTAGTGCGCTCCAAGAGTTCTTGCATGCGTTGCATTTCTAGGGCGTTGCTAGCGACTAAGAGTTTTCCGCACTCCTCGTATTTAATCCCGTTTTCTTGGCAAAACGCCTTGGTCGCCTTGTTGCCCTCATAGCAAAAGCGCGCTTTTAAACTGCCCGGGGTGTAGTAAACCCCAGCGTGGATCACCCCACTATTGCGCCCCGTTTGGTGCAGTGCGCTCCGTGCTTCTTTTTCTAAAAGCAAGACCTTAAAATCGGGGTATTTGGCTACAAGTTGCATTGCCACCGAGTGCCCTAAAATCCCCCCTCCAATGATGGCGCAATCGTAGATCATTAAAAGTTTTTGAAGTCTTTATAACGGCTAAAGGGGTTGGTGGTGAAAGAGAAATACCCCCTTTGGCGCATGAGCTCTCGGCGTAGGTCGGGGTGGGGCTGGAATTTGTCCCGCCCGTGTAGCCAGAATAAATTGTTGATGAGCAAAAATTGCCCCACAGGCACAGGAAAGGAGAGCTTGGCTTTGGAGCTTTCTAGCGAGTCGCTAAGGTCTGCCAAATAAATGCCCTCCTCGTAGTCTTTGGGCTGGGCGAATTGATCGATGTAGAGCATCACGGGGTTAGCGTGGCTATCGGCTTCAAACACGGGGTGGTAGACATCGCAAGTCACATTTTTGCTTGGCGGGGCAGACCAGCGCATGACTTTTTTAGCCAACGGGTGGTGGTAGAATTTTGCCAAGTCCTCCCAATCATCTAAGTGTAAGAGTTGCGAGTCGCCCCCTTGCATGTGCTGTTCGTCGATTTTATACATCAGCACATAGTCGGTAACCTCATTGACAAAAGTCCCGTCATTATGCAGTTCTAGGGGCTTTTGGGGTTGGCGTAGATAGCTATCCGAGTTATCCGTGTTCACCACCGCCCAGCGGGCGTAAAACTGCCCGGTCATTTGATCGAAGTTTGAGCGCCCGATTAGGTGCACAAACGCCGTAGCGATTTTCACCATGTCATCGCCTTGCTTGGCGGAGTTTATGCCCTCTGGATTTACTAAGAGCGCGCCGGTTTTGCGATCGCTCAAGGCTTGTTCTAAAAAGGGTTTGAGCTTTTGGTTACAAAGTTTGTCTAAAATTTGGGCGCATTTAAAGCGCAAAAAGGATTTATACTCTAGGGCTTGCACGGGGCAATGCTCCAACTCTTTTAAAAAGCTTGCGATGGTGTCTTGGCTAAAGGTTACTTGCAAGAGCCGCTTAGAGTAGGGGGTGGGTTCTACGCTAAAAGCCTTGGTTGTGGATTTGTAAGCCATGTTTTCTCCTTTATCTTAAAGATAAAATGCATATAGAATTTTACCCAAAAAAACCGCAATGTTACAACACTAAAGCCAAAATAGCGGTAAAAGCCACAAAAGCCCTCCACTTGGGCTACCAAAACATGTTTTTAAAGACTCCAAAATTTTAAGGAACTAGGCTTGACAATTTATTTTCTTTTTCGTTAAAATTCGTTTCTCATTTCACATTGATAAAGGAGTTCATGGTATGATAAAAACAGCAAACAGCAAACAGCAAACAGCAAACAGCAAGTAAAAGTAAATTTCTAGCCCTCTTTGGCTCTTTAGCCCTTTGTTCTTTTGCCCCTTTGAGTGCCGAGAAAAACGGGGTCTACACCTCCATAGGGTTTCAATACAGCCAAGTAAAAACAACCAATAGTGGCACGAGTTATGGATGGCTCAATGGCGGTCAACTCGAAGACGGTGTATATGAGCCTTATGTGCCATCTCCTAGTGTCAGTTATAAAAACGGGCAAAGCAACATGTATGGCTTTGGCTTTAACATAGGTTATAAGGCGTTCTTTGGCAAAAGCAAACGCAATGGGTTGAGATTTTTCGCTTTTTACGACTATGGCTATAGCAATCCTAACTTCGATGGCCCACGCTATAACCTCAATGCCTACGGCGCAGGCATGGATTACCTCTTTAACTTTGTCAATAAAGAGGACACACAAGTGGGCTTTTTCATCGGCTTTGCACTTGCAGGCAACTCTTGGAACAACTCAGGGGCATCCAATATAAAAACCACAGCTAAAGACATCAACGATTTTGTGGCAATAGAAGCAATGTATGGGATGGCTGGCATGACAGGGATAAGTGCAAAAGCCAGCACAAACTTTAGCTATTTCCAACTCCCTATCCAATGGGGGATTAGGGCGAATATCAGCAAGCACCAAGGTTTCGAGTTTGGCATGAAAATCCCCCTAGTGCGCAACTACTACTTCAAATCAGTTGTCAAAGATACCACTCCCGGTATGAAAAGCGTTGATATCAACGGGATCACTTTCCAAAGAAGCGTGGTGTTCTACGCCAACTATGTGATCAACTTCTAGCCTTAACAAGCGGGCGCAAAGCCCGCCCAGTCCCCTAATCTAAGCGCACATTCAAATATTTGATCTCTAAATAATCCTCCATGCCATATTTTGAGCCCTCGCGCCCCACACCGCTTTGCTTGATCCCGCCAAAGGGGGCGGTTTCTGTGGAGATGTTGCCGGCATTCACCCCCACCATGCCATACTCCAACGCCTCGCTCACTCTAAAGACCCTTGCCAAATTTTGCGTGTAAAAGTAAGCCGCCAGCCCGTATTGCGTGTCATTAGCCCACGCTAAAACCTCCTCTTCGGTGTCAAAGCTAAAGAGGGGGGCGAGCGGACCAAAGGTTTCTTCCTTAGCCACCGCCATGCTTTGGTTGACTCCCGTTAAAATTGTGGGTTCAAAAAAGCTCGCCCCCAAACTGCTAGGCTTGCCCCCGCTAATCACTTGCGCCCCTTTGCTAGTCGCGTCTGTGATGTGCTCTTGCACCTTAGCCACCGCCCTAGAATCAATGAGCGGTCCTTGTGTAATGCCCTCTTCTAGCCCATTGCCCAGTTTCAAGCCCTCCACTTTGCTTTTTAAAATGTGGCTCAAAGGCTCGTAGATACTTTTTTGCGCATAAATGCGGTTAGCGCACACGCAAGTTTGCCCGCTGTTTCTAAATTTAGAGAGCATGATCCCCTCAGCTGCCTTTTCTAAGTTTGCGTCCTCAAAGACAATAAAAGGCGCATTGCCCCCAAGCTCCAAAGAGAGTTTTTTAAGCGTGCTCGCACTTTGGGCGGCTAGGATTTTACCCACCTGCGTAGAACCCGTGAAGCTAATTTTTCTAACCAACTCGCTTTCACAAAGAAGTTTTGCCAGCATTTTAGTTTCCCCCGTAACCACGCTTAAAACCCCCTCGGGCACGCCTGCCCTCTTAGCCAACACCATTAAAGCATAGGCACTAAGGGGGGTTTGTGTGGCGGGTTTAATCACCATTGCACAACCACACGCTAGAGCGGGGGCAAGTTTGCGCGCAATCATGCCAGAGGGGAAGTTCCACGGGGTGATCGCCGCACAAAGCCCAATGGGCTGTTTTAAAACCAAGATTTTTTGCTGATTTGCCACACTTGGCAAAATGTCCCCGTCAATGCGCCGTGCCTGCTCGGCAAACCAGCGCAAATAACTCGCCCCATAGGCGATCTCCGTGCGGGCTTCTTTAAGGGGCTTACCCATTTCTTGCGTGAGGATACGGGCTAAGTCCTCTATATTTTCCAAGAGCAAGGCGCGTAATTTTAAGAGAATGTCTGCGCGCTCTAGGGCGAGTTTGCCCGCCCATTCTTTTTGTGCCTTGTGGGCGGTGTGTAAAATCTGTTCTAACTCTTGGTGGCTCACACTTTTAACATAGGCGATCTCTTGCAAAGTCGCTGGGTTTGTAACGGGAATAAAGCCCTCTTTGTGGGTTTGGCTTACAAAGGGGTGATCGAGTAAAGAAAAGTTCATGCCAATGCCTTTTTAATGGATTTGTTTAGGATTTCTAACGCCTTGTCAAATTGCGCTTGGGAGATCGTTAAGGGGTATAAAAAGCGGATCACATTGGCGTAAGTGCCACAAGTTAAGAGCAAGAGCCCTTGATCCATGGCTTCCTTTTGCACCGCCTTAGCTAACTGGGCACTAGGCTTGCCCTTGTCAAAAAGCTCTAGTGCTACCATAGAGCCAAGCCCCCTAATTTGTGCCATTTGGGTTAGATTTTCTTTTTCTTTGAGGGCGTTTAGGCTACTTTTAAGCTGTTGCCCTAGTTTGTCAGCCCTTTCATTGAGTTTTTCTTCTTCAATGATTTTTAACACCTCTAAAGCCGCAGCAGTGGCTAGAGGGTTGCCTGCATAAGTGCCTCCAAGCCCGCCCACGCTTAACGCGTCCATGATGTCCGCCTTGCCGACAATGCCCGAAATGGGTAGTCCCCCGCCCAAGCTCTTAGCCATACAAATAATGTCGGCTTGGGGTTTAAAATGCTCCATGGCAAAGGTTTTGCCCGTGCGGCAAAAACCCGTTTGCACCTCATCGGCGATCAGCACGATTTGATGCGTGTCGCAAAACGCCCTCAAGCCCTCTACAAACTCTGCTGGGGCAGGGTTAAACCCCCCCTCGCCCTGCACGGGCTCAAAGATCACAGCCGCCACATCTTTAGGCGCGATCGAGCATTTACAAATGAACTCTAGGCTGTTTAAAGCGTCCTTCACACGCACCCCGTGCAACTCATTAGGGTAGTAGCCGTGATAGACCCCGGGCATGCCTACGCCAATCTCTGCCTTATAGGGCGCAACCTTGCCCGTCATGCTCACTGCCATAGAAGTGCGCCCATGAAACGCCCCCCCAAAGGCGATCACGCCGTAGCGTTTGGTGTGCCCTTTGGCGATTTTAACGGCGTTTTCAGTCGCCTCTCCGCCCGTGGTGAAAAAGCAAGACTTCTTCAAGCCACTAATGGGGGCTAGGGCGTTGATTTTTTCGGCCAATTCAATGTAGCTTTCATAGGGCGTAACCTGATAGGCGGTGTGGGTGAAGTGCTCTAGCTGCTTTTTAACCGCCTCTAGCACCTTAGGGTGTCTATGCCCCACATTTAAAACCGCAATGCCCCCGGCAAAGTCGATGAACTCCCGCCCATCGGTGCTTTTAAGGGTGGCGTTTTGTGCCTCACTCACAAACCAATCGCATGTAATGCCAATCCCTCTAGGGGTGGCTGCCTCTCGTCTTTGTGTCAAATTTTGCATGCTTGCTCCTTTATTAACAAACAAGAATGCATTGTATAAAAACTCGCTAAACAGAGGAGCAAGAAAAGCGATAAATCATCATCGTTAGAGCTCTTTTACGCTTTTTACACGGGCGTTTTTGGTGTTTTAAGATGAGGTGTGGTAAAATGGGCTTTTTTATTTTATTTTAAGGCATTTTTAACTTAAAGGAGTTCTTATGAGCAATACAGAAGAATTAGCCGCCGACACCACAACAAGCATTGGGCGGGTAAGAGAGCTTACCATGTCTTTTTTGGTGACCCCTACTATGGTGAATTTTAACAATGTCATGCACGGGGGAGAATTGTTGAATTTGCTAGACAAGGTTGCCTATGTATGCTCCTCGCGCTATTGTGGGTGCGGCACTGTAACCTTGAGCGTGGATCGGGTGCTGTTTAAACACCCCATCCACATCGGTACACTCGTTACATGCTATGCCAGCGTGAATTATGTGGGGACTAAGAGTTGCGAAGTGGGGATTAAAGTCGTTTGTGAAGACTTTAAAAACCAAACCGCCGTGCACACCAACAGCTGTTACTTCACAATGGTGGCGGTTAAAGACGGCAAAACCGTGCCCATGCCCCCCTTTGTCCCCCAAACCGACAAAGAGAAAGAACGCTACGAAAGGGCAATCCGCCGTAAAGAAGCTTTAAAGCACACCCAAAAAAGCGCGCTTAAAAGTGGCAACTAGCGCACCACGCGTTCTTTAATCTGCTCGACGAGTAAAAAGGCGAGCTCTAGGGCTTGTGTGGCGTTTAATCTAGGGTCGCACTGCGTGTAGTAGTGCTGGCTTAAATTGTCCTCGCACACCGCCCCACCCACACACTCGGTAACATTCTGCCCCGTCATTTCTAAGTGAATCCCCCCCACGCAGCTACCAAAATCTTTATGGATTTTAAAAAAGTCTAGCACCTCTTGCAAAATGTGCGTGAAAGAGCGGGTTTTTACGCCCTTAGCGGTTTTAATCGTATTGCCATGCATCGGGTCGCACACCCACACGACATTTTTTTGCGCTTGAAGCAACCCCTTTAAAAGGGGGGGGAAGTTATTTTTAAGCACACTAGCCCCCATACGCACGATGAAGCTCAAACGCCCGGGTTCGTTTTGTGGATTGAGCACATCGCATAGCCCTAGCATCTGCTCTAAAGTCGTCTTTGGCCCGATTTTCACGCCTATGGGGTTGTGCACGCCCCTTAAAAACTCGACATGCGCTTGCTCTAACCCCCTAGTGCGCTCGCCAATCCAAAGCATGTGCGCTGAGCAGGCAAACCACTCCCCGCTAAGGCTGTCTTGGCGCACCAAGGGCTCTTCGTAGTTTAAAAGCAGGGCTTCGTGGCTGGTGTAAAAGTCGGTTTCTTGCAAGGCGGGCATGTGTGCCACGCCACAAGCTTGCATGAATTTAAGGGCATGGGTGATTTGCATGGCTAGGGCGGTGTATTGCTGCCCTAGGGGGTTGTTTTTCACAAAGTCTAAGTTCCAGCGGTGCACTTCGGTTAAATCCGCCAGCCCACCCTTAGCAAAGGCGCGCAATAAATTTAAGGTCGCTGCGCTTTGGTGGTAGGCTTGCAATAATCTTTGCGGATTAGCGGTGCGCTCATTTGGCTCTAGCCCATTGATCATGTCCCCCCGATAAATGGGCACTTGTTTGCCATCAATTTCTTCATATTCTGCGCTTCTAGGTTTAGCAAATTGCCCCGCCACCCGCCCAACTTTAATCACAGGGCAACCCCCCGCAAAGGCTAAAACCACGCTCATTTGCAAGAGCACCTTAAATAAATCGCGGATGCCATCGGCGCTAAAACTGCTAAAACTCTCGGCACAATCGCCCCCCTGCAACAAGAACGCCCGCCCAAAGGCTGCCTCTTTAAGTGTGCTCTTTAGGCTGCGCATTTCTTTAGCAAAGACTAAGGGCGGGTAGCTTTTAAGCGTGGCTTCTGCCTCTTGCAGGGCAGTTAAATCGGGGTAGGTGGGTTGTTGGCTAATGGGGCAAGTGCGCCAAGAGCTCGAAGACCAAGTTTGCATGCGATAGCCTCATTTTAATTTTTGTAGGGCGAGTTTGATTAAACTAGCCGCGTCTAGATCTTTAGGCAAGCTGTTACAAATTTTTACCGCCTCTGTGGCCTTAAAGCCTAAACTTTGTAAGCCCAAAATGGCTTGTTGCACTTCGCTAGCCTTGCTTGCCTCTGTTTCGCTTGCCACAAAGCCCGCTAGATCGAGCATGATTTTACCCGCCATTTTTGCCCCCACACCCGGCACTTTTTGCAAGGCTTTTAAGTCCTTGCTTTGGATACACACGCTAAAGTCCGCCGGATCATAGACGGATAAAATCGCCAAAGCCGCCTTGGGTCCCACACCACTCACCTTTAAAAGCCTATCAAACAATTCTTTTTGGGCACGCTCTAAAAAACCAAAGAGGCTATGGCTGTCCTCTTTGACAACGAGCGTGGTGTGCAGGTGCACGGGTGCGCCCACTTTTAGGTTCTGGCTGGTTTGCACGCCCACATGCACACCGTAAACCACGCCCTGCACCTCCACCTCTATAAAAGTGGGGCTAGTGTGCGTTACTAAGCCCTTTAAACCCACGAGCATTAGAAGTTTGTGATGTGTTGGTAACGACTGACTTTATGCACTTCGCCACTCTTCTCATCTAACATATAGTCCGCCGTCTCACCTCTTTCGGTGGTGAGGCTTTTTGAACCTTTCGTGTAAGTGCGGGTATACACAATGGTGTTAAAAGCTGTCCAGGGCCCGTTGGTGTGAACCCTCACTTGTTTCATGCTCGATTCGATGTTGATCAAGCGTTCTAGGAACTGGCGGTTTAAATCCTGGATACGAGAGATGTACATGTGCAAGATTTTTACCCGCTTCAAGCAGTCCATGAAGTCATAGTAAATCCGCTTGATTGCCTCTTGTTCGATGAGCGTCTTGCGGGTAGCGATGTCGGCGTTGCGGATTTTGTCAATGGTGGGTTGGTTCTTTTGCACAAAAATATTGAGTTTTTGGTATTGCGTCATGACCCTTTGTGCTTTTTCCTTGTAAATACCCATCGCCTGCTTGGTCTGTTCTAAGATTTCCCTATTCTCAGGGGTAGCAAAGGCAGAGAAACAAAATTTATTCTCGCTCCCATCAATACTCTCGAGATTGCATTGTGATGAAAAATAAAAGGTGTTGTTGGATTTGACTTGTTTTAATTTAATGTCTTTGGCGTAAATTTGACTCCCACTGCTCGCCTCCACTTCGCAACTTTCGGCAAAGACGACCCCTCTATCGAGATATTTACATTGGACTCTTTTGCCCTTGCATAAACCCTTATTGTTGGTAACCAGGATTTCATTGGCTTCTACACTACTCTCTGCGTGTAACTGCCCCTCAATGATGACTTTTTGCGCCACTAATTTGACATTTTTACCCACATTGCCCTTGATATAAATTTCTTTAGCCTCGATGCGTAAATTCGTTTCGATGGCATTGTCGATGTCGTTCTTAGAACTGATATTTAAAACCAAACCATTCTCCACTCCACCTAAAAACATGGGCATGTTGGTGCTCTTCATTTCCATGTATTGGTTCTTGGTGAAACTCTTTAGGGTGTTGTTAAGAAAGGCGACATATTGGGGGAGTTTAGAAAGATAAACTATTTTGGTCGGCTCTTCTTTTTTCTCAAAAGCCTCTTGGCTAAACTCTAACTCAAAGGGCACATTCTCTAGTTTCTCCACCTTGCGTATGCGCCCCTTTAAATCCCGCCCCGCCATACCTAGTACAGGCTTGGTATATTCGAGGACAACATCGCCCTTGCCCGCCCCATAAATGGCACTAACGGGAGCTTCCTCCTTGTTCTTTTGCTCCCAAGATTCTTTAAGAGTGAAAGTGAAAAAGCCACCTTGATTGGGCGCATAGCGAGACTTTTTAATGCAAATGCGCTCCGGTGGGCTTCCTTCAGCCGCATAGCGCAGCAATTCTTTCTTAAAAAAAGTGTGCTGCACTTGCATTTGGCGTAAAATGATTTTTTGATGCGCCATGCATGCTTCAACATAGTCGCACAGCTCCCCAAAGAGCCACTCATCATTGACAATCATAAAGGGGGTTTCACTCACTAGATACAACTGGTGATCCTCGGGCGACACTTCTATGCCCATGAAGTATCTAAAAAGCCGTTTCTTAATGCAGATGTCGTAGCGTTGGATCACCTCTAGGGAGGGGTCTTCATAGAAAGCATCGTTCTCTATTTGCTTCAACCCCTCAGCGTCTAAAACCTTAAATTCCCCACGCGGCTCAGAGCGGGTCAAAGTGTGAACTTTAACAAGATCAAACCACAAATCCTGTACATCAAGCCCGTAATTTTGAGCGACCTCCTCTAACTCGACTTGAATGTCTGCGCAATTTTCCACGATTTTCGAATAAAACTCGCCCACAAAACGCCCCTTTTGGAACTGAACTAAATAACCTAAGTTAACAAGCAAAGACCTAAAATACAGCTAAAAGCCCGACCCGAGCCGATTCTACCATAAATTATAGCTAATTCTTTTTAAATTTTAATGGGCGGCGGGTCATGACCTAAGAATCAAAAAATCCACAACTTTAGTCTCTTTGTGTAGAATACAGCGAATGCACCTAAAGGTTTCTTTTGCTTAAAAAATTCTTTTTAACCAACAGCTCGGGGATTTTATGCTCACGGGTGGCGGGGTTTGTGCGGGATTTGCTGAGTGCTTCCGTGCTTGGCAGTGGGCTTTATAGCGACATTTTCTTTGTGGCGTTCAAGTTCCCTAATCTCTTTCGGCACATTTTTGCCGAAGGGGCATTTAGCCAAAGCTTCCTGCCCGCCTTCATTGCTAGCCGCTACAAGGGGGCGTTTTTGCTTGGCATTTTTGGGGCGTTTAGCTTGTTCTTATGCGCCCTTGTGTTCGTGGTGTCGCATTTTCGCTTGTTTTTCACCAAGTTACTTGCCTTTGGCTTTAGCCCACATGCCATTGCACTGGCTAAGGACATTGTGGCGATCAACTTCTACTATCTGCTCTTGGTCTTTTGGGCAACCTTTTTTAGCGCGCTCTTGCAATATAAAAACCACTTTTGGGTGAGTGCCTACCACACGATTTTATTAAACTTAGCGATGATTTGCGCCCTTGTGTGGCATAAAAACGACAATCTCTTAGAAGTGGTGCGGGCGTTGAGCTATGGGGTGCTTTGGGGGGGGTGCGCTCAGGTGTGTTTGCACTTTTACCCGCTCTACAAGCTTGGCTTTTTTAGACTCTTTGCCATAGGGGCGCACAGTTTGTTACACGCCAAGAGTGCCCAAAAAGCCACTATAAAGCAAGAGAGGGGGCACTTTTTTAGGCAGTTCTTGCCTAGCGTGCTGGGCAATTCGGCAAGCCAAATCTCGGCGTTCATAGACACTTTATTGGCTTCGTTTTTAGCCACAGGCAGCATTTCCTATTTGTATTACGCAAACCGCATTTTCCAACTGCCCTTAGCTCTCTTTGCCATCGCCACTTCTACGGCGTTGTTTCCCACCATTGCACGGGCGATTAAAAATAAAGAACACGACAAAGCCATAGCCCACCTCAAACAGGCGTTCGAGTTTTTAACCGCCATGCTCTTGATCTGTACGCTGGGGGGGGTGTTCTTGGCTAAAGATATTATCACCTTGTTGTTTGAAAGGGGGCAGTTTGGGGCACAGGATGTTGAGCAGTGTTCTAAGGTCTTTTGCGCCTATTTAGTGGGGCTTGCCCCCTTTGGGGTGGCAAAAATCTTTGCGCTGTGGTTATACGCTCACAAAGAGCAGGGCAGGGCGGCAAAAATCACGCTCATTTCTCTAGTCTTTGGCACGCTTTGTTCTTTAGCCTTGATGCCCACCCTACACGCAAGTGCATTAGCCCTCTCTAGCTCGCTCTCGGGCTTTTTGCTCTGTGGGCTGTATCTTAGGGCTTTTGGTTTTAAGCGTTTTTTAGGCATGATTTCGCTTTCTAAGGTCGCCTTTTTGGGTTTGCTCTTGGCTTTTGAAGCCGTGGTTTTAGCCCTATTTGTAGAGGTCTTGCAAACCTTCAAAGCGTGGATTTTTTTACACCACTTATTTTAACCCCAAAGGTTTTCGATGATTTATTTGTTTGACAGCCACCGCAAGCAAAAATGCCCTTTCAAGCCTCTAAAAGCCCCCGATGTTTTGATCTATGTTTGCGGGCCCACTGTTTACGATTATTCGCACTTAGGGCATGCAAGAAGTGCGATCACCTTTGACCTTCTTAGCCGCATGTTGACTTTAAGTGGGTATCGGGTGCATTTGGTGAAAAACTTCACCGACATTGATGACAAAATCATCGCCAAGGCCCTACAAAAGAACACGGACATACAAACGCTCACCGAGTTTTTTATCCAAGCGTATTTGCAAGACATGCAAGCTTTAGGGGTGCAAAGGGCAAAGTTAGAGCCCAAGGCGAGCGCACATTTAGACAACATCGTGCAGATGGTGCAGGGCTTATTGGATCAAGGTTTTGCCTACCAAACCCCTAATGGCGATGTTTACCTAGACACGAGTTTAGACAAGGCTTATGGGTCTTTAAGCGGGCATTCGTTGGAGTTGGAGAGTGTGAGCCGCATTGAGGACAATCCCGAGAAAAAGCACCCTCAAGATTTCACCCTATGGAAGGCATATAAAGGGAAGGGGGATATGGGCTATCCTAGCGCACTAGGCAAGGGCAGGCCCGGCTGGCACATCGAGTGTTCGGCGATGATTGAGGCAAGTGGGGCATACACCGACACGCCTTATCAAATAGACATACACGGTGGGGGGAGCGATTTATTCTTCCCCCACCACGAAAACGAAGCGAGCCAAACGCGTTGCGCTTTCGCTCAAGAGTTGGCGCAGTTTTGGGTGCATAATGGCTTTGTGAATATCTCGGGCGAAAAGATGAGCAAGAGTTTGGGTAATAGTTTTTACATTAAAGATGCGCTGAGAACTTACGATGGCGAAGTCTTGCGTAATTATTTGCTGGGCGTACATTACAGCGCAATATTAAATTTCAGCCCCGAGGATTTGGCAAGCCAAAAAAAACGCCTAGACAAGCTCTACCGCCTAAAAAAGCGCGCTCTAGAGCTCGCCCCTGCGCCTAGTGTGGCTAATGCCACCTTCACCCACGCCTTATTAGAGAGCATGCAAGATGATTTAAACATCTCTAAGGCGTTAAGCGTGCTTGAAGAGCATTTGCACCTAAGCAATGAGAAACTAGACAACACGGCTAATAAGGTGGATAAAAAACACGGGGCTAGCCAGATTCTCGCCGATTTGCTCTTTGTGGAGAGTTTGCTAGGGCTTGGGGGCAAAGAGCCCAGCGTGTATTTTCAGCTAGGCGTGGATAGCGCGCTTAAAGAATACATCAACACCCAAATCGCCCTGCGTCAAGAGGCCAAGAAGGCAAAGGATTTTGCAAGGGCGGATGAGATAAGACAAGCTTTAAGCCAGCGGGGCATTGCCTTGATGGACACGCCCAAGGGCACGATTTGGGAGAAAATCATCTAAGTCTTAGATTCTCTAAGGCTTTGGGCGTAAGTGTGTTTAAAGGCAGGGGATGGGTGTTGTGTGGGTCGTTTGTGCTTTGGTTGTAAAAGACTTGCTCGCCTTGTGTGTAGCGTTTAAGTTCCAAATCCCCCCCGAAACTCTCAAAGTTTAAAGCGATGGCGGGGGCATTGGCGGGCTTAAAATGCAACTCCACATAGGGGGCGTGTGCGCTAAAGTCCACGAACCCCGCCCCTTGAATACAGAAGCGCCCCCTTGTGCGCTGAAATTTTTGTATCTCTACGCACTGCTCTTTGGGGCTGTGGGTGGTGCTTAGGGTGTAATCGCCCATGTGGGCGGTGTGGGGCATAACAGCCACACTCTGGCTAGGCTGTGGGGCTTGTGGTGTGGCGGACTGTGCGGGTGTGCCTAATTTGGCTAAAAGCGTGTCGCTCACTGCGCTCATGGCGTAGGTGGGGGCGGTGGTGTCATAGATTTGTGGTTGATGTAGGGGGGCTAGGCTAGTTAAGTAAAAAGTGCCTTGCTTTAGAATAAAGGTGAGCGTGTAACCTGTTTCCTTAGGGGCAGTGGTGGGCGTGGCAGGGGTGCTATCCACTAACTCTAGGCGCAACTTGCCCTGCTCTTTGGATAGCTTTAAGGCATTGAATCCACGCACACAAAAACCCTTGAAGAGTTGCCCTTGAAACAAGACCCCCACACAAGTCCCCTTTTTAGAATGTGTTTGTCCTAGTGCGCCCAAGAGCGTGTAGGGGGCAAACTCAAGCTTACTAAAAGAAAAGTGCATATTTTCTTGGGTTTTGGTGTTTAAAAACTCTTGCACCCAACCTTTAAGCAGTTGGGTGGGAGTGGCGTGTAAAGACAAGGTATAACAAACAAGCGCAAAGAAAAAACGGCGCATGAACATCCTTTGAAATCTGCATTATACAAAAAAACCCATTTACCCCTACTTTTTTAGGTATAATGAGCCATTTTATGTTGGGATGGTGTATGCGCCGTTGTCTTTTGGGTTTGTCTTTTTTAATGTCCCCCCTGCTTGCGACCGAAATTCGACTTGATCCCTTTGGCTACTTAGGGATGATCTATAGTCAAGGGCTAGAGCACAAGGGGCATGGGTATGTGGGTTTTGATGCCCGCGTGGGGACAAATTTCGCTTTCAACAATGGCTGGGCTTTTGGGATCGGCGCAATAGGGGCGTGGAATGTGTGGAGTAAAAACAAGAAGTTCCGACCCATTCTCAGCATAGGCAATGTCTTGGGCAGCGTAGAGGGTAATATGCTCCCCTACCTTAGCATGGGCGATATTTCAGACGCTTATGTCAAATACGACACCAAAAGGCTCAAATTCGCTTTAGGGCGTTTTGACACTAACTTTGTAGACTTTGATTGGATACAGGGCAATATTCAAGGCGCGAGCTTGTATATGCACCGCTACGATTGGACCTATTGGGGCATTTTCATGGATTCCATGCTCTATAATGGCTATCAAGGCAACGACTTACAAGGTCCACGCATTGCCACCGGGATCAACGCTCTAGCGTCCTACGATCCCGTGTCTAAGAAAAAATATGTGGGTGGGGAGGTTGTGGCTCTTGGCACGAGCTACGAGCACAAGGGCTTTAAAATCTCGCCTTTCTTCATGGCAGACTCGCACTTGCCTATGGTGCGCACGCCCTTAATCCAAGTGGGCTTTAAGTTTCAATACTTTGCACAACTGCCTAAAGGCTTTAAGTCTTACACTATTGTGCACGGCATTTACCAACATGGCAACACGGATGCCATTAAGGGCAATGATGAAGCGGGTTTGGTGATGGTGGATCAGACCTTCATGTATAAAATCCTCAACTTCGGGCTAGGCATTTATGGCGTGCCTGCGCCGAATAAAAAGGGTTTCTTTTGGTCGTTTAATGATAAAACAAAGTTCTATGGTCGTGGCATTAATGCGATGGGCGTGCCCGCCATTTATTTTGCCAACGCCACCATCACGGGCTATATCTTTGGCGGGCTAAAGACCAATCGGGTGCGTATGGACGCGATGGTCGCCTTTGGGGATTATCAGGAGTACTCACTGATGACGAATTACAAGGTGTGGCAGTCTAAGCAAATGATTTTAGATGCCGGGCTAGGCTATGTCTACTCTTACTCCAACAAGGTGAAAAACACGATTGGCAACTCCTCTTTTGTGCTTTTCACAAAGTTTTCTTACTAATGCTCGTTGTTGAGAATTTAAGCAAAAGCTATGGCTCGAAGGTGGTGTTGCACGGCATCAGTTTTAGCCTTGAGGGCGGGCAGATTGTGGGCCTACTTGGCGCAAATGGGGCGGGCAAAAGCTCGCTGTTAAAGATTTTAGCCGGGCTTTTAAGAGAGCATGGTGGCTTGGTGAGTTTGCAAGGGCAGGCTATCGGGCTAGAGAGCAAGAAAATCACCGCCTACTGCCCCGATCGCCCCATTTACCCGCCTAGCCACACCGCCCATAATCTCTTAAATTTATGCGCCGACTTCTTTAGCGATTTTGATAAAGACAAGGCTTTAGACTTGATTGAGCGTTTTAAACTGCCCCTAGATTTGCCCTTTAAATCTTTCTCTAAAGGACAAAAGGAACGCCTACAGCTCATCTTTACTTTAAGCCGAAGGGCGCAGCTCTTTTTATTTGACGAACCCCTAGGTGGGATCGACCCCCTGGGCAGACAAGAGATTTTGGATTTAATCACAAAGGAAAGGGGGCAAGAGAGCACGATTTTAATCGCCACGCATTTGGTGCACGACATACAAGATTGTTTGGATAAGGCGTTGTTTTTGCAAAATGGGGGGCTCGTTGCCTTTGAAACCACCGCCACGCTTAAAAATAGGCATGGGAGCGTGGAACAAGCGTATAAGGATTTAATGCATGTTTAAAATCTTTAAGCACGATTTTTTGGAGAACTACGCCCCTATTGTGGGGACTTTGGCATTTTTAGTCCTTTGTTGGGTGTTTTTGAGCCAAAAGGAAGGCGATGTCTTGGTGTTTTTAATGGCAAATTTCTTTTTGTTCCTTGGTAGTGGGGTTCTCTTGGTGCTGATTTTCACGGCTGCGGTGCGCTCCACCCAACAAAAACTCTTTGGGGCAGAAGGGTATTTCACCTTTAGCCTACCCTTAAGTATAGATGCGATTTTAGGGGCAAAAATTGCCATCAATCTCGCTTGGGTGTTCTTAAGCATGGTGGGCTTTTTTGTGGCGTTGTTCTTGGCGTATTTATGCCACACCAAAGCCCCCTCTCTTGGCGATTTAAGCCCACAGGGACTGCCCTATGTTTTAAACGCTCTGGGGCTGTTCTTGCTCTTTTGGCTGCTCTTGTATTTAAAACTGCTCTTGGTGCTGACCTTGTTAAACATAGGGCGTTTTAAACGCTTTGCTAAACTCACCGGGCTAGTGTTCTTTGTGGGGATTAGCTTTCTTCTCTCTTTGCCCTCGCAAATCTTGCAAAAGTTCCTTTTAAGCCCCAAAAATGCGCTTTTGCAAGACAGCTACTTAGCCTTTTATGCGAATTACTTTTTTTTAGACACGGGCACGAGTGCTCTTTTCTTGGGGCTAGAGTTTTTTAAAGTAGGGTTGTTGTACGCCACCACCCGTTGGCTGTTGGTGCATAAACTTGCGTTAGAATAAAAGAAAGGCGACACATGCAAAAACTTTACATTTGGCTTTTTTTAGGCTTATTTAGTGTTTTACACGCCCAAAGCGGGTATTGTAGCTCCAATTGCGAAGGCACACCAAGCGAAAGGCTCGCCCCCATGGAGTTTCACTTTGACTTTGTGCGCTCAGTGGAGCATTTCTTAAAGCACCCTAAAGCCCGTCTACGCACGCTAAGGCACTGCCACGAAGCGTTCACTTCCACCGCCAGAATCAACACCATCACCAACTCGTTTCGGGTGAATTGCGACCACGCCCTAAAAGCACAAAAGTTAGCACAACCCTAAGCTATCTATGCTACAATAGGTCCTTTTCACATAAAGGACTTTTATGCAATTAACCATTGACAAGGTGCGTTTAGAGAGGGCGTTGCAACATTTAGTGGCGTTCACCGACCGCAAAGACCTCGCCAACATCGCCTCCCATGTCTGTTTAGAAGCCAAGGACGGGGGACTGCGTTTAGAGGCCAATGACTTAGAAATGGGGTTGTGCCTACACCTAGAGGCGCACATTGTTAAAGAAGGGAGCGCGACTTTTAACGCCAAGCACTTTTTAGACATTGCCTCCAAACTAGAAAATGGAGATTTGTCTTTAGAAGCCGATAGCGACTTCGTGCATGTGCGCTTCAAACGCTCTAAATTCAAGCTTCCCTTGTTTGATCGCAACGACTTTCCTGCCTTTCCTAGCCACGACAATCTACCCTTTTTGCATTTTGGAGACGGGGCACTTAGCGAATACTTTAAAAAGCTCGCCCCCGTGATCAAAACCAACGCCTCCAAGTACGAATTTGGGGGGGTATTGATGGTGCTTAAAGAGACTTTAGAGTTAGCTGCCACAGACACCAGGCGTTTGTCCTTGGTGCAAATGGACGCTGAGAACATGCCAGAGGAGAGCTTAAACACCGAATACATTTTACCTAAACGCGCCATGCTAGAGATCAGCAAGCTCTTTGAAAGCGACTTTGACATGTTCTATGAGCCTAAAGACCCGAGCATGTTGTTCTTTAAAAATGACGAAATGGTGCTTTACTCTAAGCTCATCGGGGGCAAATACCCTAACTACGAGGCGATTTTCCCTAAAGAGTTCGCCCACCAATTCGAGCTAGAAACCCAAAGCTTTAAAGAAGCCATCCAAATCACAAGTGCCCTAAGCCCCACGACTAAAATCGTGTTCTACCCCGAGCACATCGAGTTTGAATCGCTAGAAAATGAAAGCCCAAGCTTTTCAAGCACCTCGATAGAAACCAAAACCCCCCTTGAGGGCTTTGAATTGCAGGTGCAAGCCCGCCACCTCTTAGACGCTTTAAACACCTCTGCTAGCGCAAACTTCACCCTCTCTTTAAACCAAAGCACCGACCCCTTCTTGGTGGAGAAAGACGGCTTCAAAACCTTGATCATGCCCTTTGTGTCCTAAAGGGCGACCACCACGCTAGAAAAATGCGTGTAGGTAACAAAGGCCTTGTTGCCCCCCTTTTGGGCGAACTTGACATGCTTTTTTTGTGTGTAGTCGATCGCCACCTTGAGAGCTTGTTGGCTCTCACTGGCATAGGCAAGCTTGGCAAGCAAATGGCAGGCTTTAGAAAGCAGGCTAGCTGAGGGGCGGTTAGGGTGGGTGAAAAGCAGCATATGTGCGCTGGGCTTGTCTTTAATGTGCGCCCAAGTATCGCCACTACGCCCCGCCTTGAGTAAAGAGCGGTTTTCGCTCTCATTGCGTCCAATGCCTACCCTCACCCCCTCAATCTCAAAACTCTCCCAACTGCTAGGCTTTTTATGCTTGCTTTGTTTGTTGGGGGTCAGCACCCTTAGCTCGTCTAAATTGCTTTGGGGCAACAGGGCGATTTTGGCTTGCAAAAAGGCGATTTTAGACTCTAAATTCTCTTGTTGGGTGGCGATATGCAAAGCCCTTTGCTGGCACTTCTTGGCTTCTTTAAACAGCTTATTGGCTGCATCGCTTAAACTCCTAGAGTTCTTAGGCAGGGGGATTTGTTCGTTTTCTAAACACAGCACGCCCTGATACAAGCTCTTAGGCTCTAGCGCGTGCAGATGGCATAGGATTAAAGAGGCTTGGCGTTGCTTCGTGTGGCTTAACTCTTCTAGCTCTTTAGGGCTCGATAGGGTGTTTAAAATGGCTTTTAAACTCTCTTGTTTTTTTAGCCACGCATTTTTTAGGCTCGCCCTTTGGCTCTCTAGTTGCTTGTTTGTGGTTTGTGTATGCAATTCTTGTAAGGCTTCTAGTAGGGCTTGGGTGGATAGATCTTCTTGAGGGGGGCGTTTAAAGGGGGGCTTGTCTAGAGGGGCTAGGGGGGTGTTTTTAAGCACGGGGCGCACGCTCTGCTCTAGGGACACAAAATGCAAAGCCTCGAGCACCACGCCCTGCGGGCTTATTAAAATGGCGTTGCTGTGCTTGCCCGTAAATTCTAGTTGCAACACGCTTTGGACTTTTTTATAGCTCGTGGCGCACTCTAAGACAATCTTTAAAATCCGGTCTTCATTCTCCAAAAAGCAATCTAAGATTTTGGCGTTACTAGCAAACTTCTCTAAAGCAAGGTTAAAGGGGGTTTTAACAAGCTCTAAAGGCGTGGGGTCTAAATAAATGTGGCTGGCCCCCTTTTGCATGCAGGCTTTAAAGGGGTATTTTGGGGTGTCTAGGCTTAGGGTGTGTTTGGCGTGGCGGATGGTGATTTTGGGCTGTTCTTTTAGAAGTTTAGCAAAGGCGTTTAACAGGGCGTAAGCAATCAAGGCTTGGGCTTTAACTTCATTTTGGCGTAGGCGATGGCCTCCTTGCCTAAATTGGCATCGACCATGCGGGCAATCTCTAAAGTCTGCTCCTCTTTGTTTAGGGGTTTGACATAGGTTTCTTTGTTGTGCGGATAGACTAAGAAATGCTTGTCGGCTAAAGCGGGCAAATGGGGGGCGTGGGATATGGCAATGATTTGGTAATGCTGACTTAGCTCTTTTAAAATCTGGGCTACGCAGGCACTTTCTTGTCCGCTTAAATTCGTGTCTAGCTCATCGACAAAAATCGTTTGCCCCCCCTTGTGGCGTTTGCTTGCCTTTAGGGCTAATAGGCTTAAACGCAAGCGGTTGTACTCGCCTGCACTGATATTTGCACTCTTGGCACTGCCTAGCTCTAATTCTAAAATCTCTAAGCCACTAGCACTTAAGGGCGTGGCTTGTAACTTTAAGAGTGGGGGCTTTAAAAGCAGTTTTTGGGTGTAGCCTTGTAAATCCGCTTGCATTTTCTCTAAATTGGCTTGGCGTTGCTCTTTTACTTGCAGGGCTAGACGCAAGCTCTCTTGCTCTAATTTGGTGCAAGTCTGCTGGCTTTCTTGCAACAACTGGGCTTGTTGGCTGTAATCCTTGCAACTTGCTTTAAGTTGCCCTAATCTCTCTCTAGCTAAAGCCAAACTCCCATACTTTTTCACCACCCCCCCTAGACGGCTGATCTCATCTAATAGGGCTTCAATGTCTAGGGCCTCCAACTCTTCCAGGGCGTGCTGGGTGTCTAGCAAAAAATCTTGGGCTTCATCTAGGGCTTGCTTTAAAGCTAACGCCTTTGGCTCGGGCAGGGCTTTAAGAATTTTGTCGGTTTGCTCTAGGACTTGCAGGGCAGATTGCACTTCTTGGCTTTGCTTTTCTTGCATTTGATGCATTTTTTTACGCTCCAACAGCCTTTCATACGCCCCATCGCTTAAATCTAGGGCTTGCAATTTAGACAGCTCAAAGCGTGCCATTTCGGCTTGCAGGTCTAGTTGCGTACCTTGAGCTTGCAAAGTTTCTAGCTTGGCTTTGGCTTCTTGGTATTTGGCATACACCTTTTTAAACTGCTCTAGCAATGTGGGGGGGCTGTAGCTGTCTAACAACTCTAAGAGAAAATGCGGTTGCAATTCTTGGGCTTGCTTGTAGCTGGAGATATGCAAGATTAGAGGGCTAAATTTTTCTTGCAACGCCTTTTTGGTGGTGGGCTTGTTATCTAGGATGTAAAGGCTCTTTTTATCCTTGCTGGCAGAGACTTTACCTAATTGCCACTTGGCTTTTAAACTCTTGGCTTGCAAGGCTTTAAGCCCTACGCTGGCTAAAATCGCCCCCACCAAAACGCTTTTACCACTCCCACTCGCCCCACTAACCACATTCAAACGGGGGCTAAACTCTAGCTTTGCCTTAGCAAAGACCAGCCCGCCGACAATCTCTAAACTCTCAATCACAGCCCCACTCCAAAGCCGATATTTTTCGCCGTGCCAAAGCTGCCTTGTTTCTCTTTGGCGATTTCGCTGGCAAAATCTTCTAAGCTAAAAAGGGGGTCTTTATAGGTGGCGACTTTATAGGCGGTGTTTTTCACCACTAGGGCGATTTGCCCTCCGCTTAGGGCGTGTTTGGCGAGCTCTTTAGCGAGGCTCTTTGCTGTTGCCGGTGGGGCGTAGGGGGCACTCTTGGGTAGATACTTCTCCCATAGTTGTACTCTCTGCTCAAAGGTGGGGAGCCTAAACTCTATCTTATGATTGAAACGGCGTGAGAAGGCGGTGTCTAGGGTTTCTAATAAATTCGTGGTGGCAATGAGCACGCCTTCAAACTTTTCAATTTGATGCAAAAAGATATTTTGCATTTGGTTGTGCATTTTATCCGCCCCACTGCTGGCGGTGGTGCGGGTGCTTAAGAATTGGTCGGCTTCGTCTAAAAACAAAATGGGGGGATTCTTGCACTGCTTGGCGATTTTTTGGTAGTCGTCAAAGATTTTACGCACATTCTTCTCCGACTCGCCCACATACATGGATAAAATCTTGGAGCAGTCAAACCCCAAAACTTCTTTTTTAAGGCTCTTAGCAAGGGCTAGGGCACTCATGGTCTTGCCCGTGCCGGGTGGTCCATAAAAAATAATCTTGGCATCAATGTCCTTGTGGCTCTTTTTCTCAAGCCCCCAATCTCTTAGCCGTTGTTGCATTTGTGGGTCCATTTGTTTGAGTAAAATCTCTAGAGTCTCTTTGGTCTTTTGGCTCAACACCACCGCTTCTAAGCCTTCTTTAGGCTCAAGGGCTTCAAATATGTCGCTGTCTTTAAGGATATGCTTTAAGGTGGCATTGGTGCGTGGGGGTGTGGGGGCGGTGATGCTCTCTAGCACCATGTCATGTAAAAAGAATTGCCTAACTAGCCCGTTTTCAAAGGGGGCTAACAGCTCTTCATAGTCCATAATCTTTTTTTTAATTAAGGGGCTTGCTGGGCTTAATAGCAGGGCATTTTCTTCAAGGTCGCCCCCATAGGTGCTTAAAAGTTGTGATAAATTTTGGTGCTGGCTTAAAGAGTCGTCTTCTTTAATGAAGTCTCGGCTGTTGTAAGCGTCTTTTAGCAAGGCAAAGAAAAGCAAGGTCGCTTTGGGGCTTAAATGGTGCTTGTTTAAGAATTTTTGCACGGCTAGGGGGGTTTGCGTGGCTTTAGTGCGGGCGGTGATTTTATGCTCTAAAAGTTGTAAATCTTCTTGGAGTTTAAAACGCCCCCTTAAGCCCACCTTTTGGATTTTTTGCAAAATCTCAATTTTTAAAAACCAATCGTTGAAGTAGTCCAAATGGTCGCTGTAGGGCGTGATTTCTAAAAAGGCGTGCTTGTTGTGTCCGTTTTCGGCAAGCTTAAAGAAATTAGGGCTTAGGGCAATGGAGCTGTCAAACAATTCTAAAAGCAAAATCTCTTGCCGTCTAGCCCGCTTTTCTTGCACCACCCATTCTAAATCTAAGAGATTTTTCACACAGGACAAGTAGGGCAGGGCTTTGGCTTCTTTGGCTTTAAACAGGGTCTCTAGCAAGTCGGCGACTTCTATGTCGCTTTGCCCCTTTAAATACTGCGTGGCTAAATGTTGCAAAATCCGCCCTTCTTTGGGGCTGCACTTGAGGGCGTAGAAAATGCGGGCTTGGCAAATGTCCTTAGCTTGGATAAAGTCGGTGAAATAGCTAGTGTTCATGGATTTATGGAGTCTTCTTTGCCCTTAGCGAGCAAAATAATGGGCGTGCCTAAAAAGCCAAACTTTGCCCGCAAGGTGTTGGTTAAATAGCGTTTGTAGCTAAAGTGCAGGGCTTTGGGGCGGTTCATCACTAGGGCAATTTGGGGCGGACAGGACGCAAATTGCGTGCTGTAATAAATGCGTACAATCTTGCCATGATCGCTAGGCAGGGGGTGTCTCTCTGTGGCTTCGCCAATGACTTTATTTAAAGTGCTTGTGCTGATACGCATAGAAAAGTAGCGGTGTACTTCTAGGATTTTGTCCTTGATTTGGGGGATATGGCGTTTAGAAATGGCACTGGCGGTGATGATAGGGGCGTGTTGCAAGAATTTAAACTTGTGCTTGAAAGTCTGTAAAATATTCTCAAAACTGGCGTGACGGATGTCCCACTTATTCAGCACCACCACCACGCCCAAGCGAAACTCCTCAGCCAAAGATGCGATTTTTTCATCCAAATCCACAAAGGGTGCGCTCACATCTAGGATTAGCAGCGCAACATGGGATTTTTCTAGCACTTTACGGGTGCGATCGAGGGCAAACTTCTCTAGCCCCTCAATCTTGCCCCTTTGGCGTAACCCGGCTGTATCCACAAAGCAAATTTCTTGCCCGTTATGCTCTACGCTCTCATCCACTGGGTCCATGGTCGTGCCTGCTACGCTAGAGACTAGCGATCGCTCTTTAGCCACCAAAGCGTTTAAAATGGAGCTCTTGCCGACATTCACCCGCCCGATAATACCCACTTGGATTCTCTCAGGGGTTTCTTGCACTTGGGGGGCTTCTAGGGGTTTGAGCTTAAAGTGCTTTAATATGGCTTGGGTGAGCTTGTCTAGCCCTCGATTGTGGCTTGCCGACACAAAAAACATGTCTTTCACGCCTAGACTTGCAAACTCATAGGCACTTAGAACCTCGTTCTCATTATCCACCTTGTTGATGAGCAAAAAACAAGGGCGGTTTTGCTTTTGGACACTTAAAATATGCCGCTTGTCTGTGTCTTGGGGGGGGACTTTGCCATCCACGACATACAAGATCAAATCACAACTTTGCACCGCCCCCATGTTAAAAGAGGCGATTTTGTCCCCAAAGATATGGGCGGGGTCAAAGCCCCCCGTGTCCCACAACTCCACGCCATGCCCTGCAAGCAAAAAGGTCTGTCTTTTAATGTCTCTTGTGGTCCCCGCAATGTTAGAAGTGATCGCGCTGCGGCTTTTTAAAAAACAATTAAACAGCGAGCTTTTACCCACATTAGGCATGCCTAAAATGGCAATCTTAAGCACCGAGCCCCCTTTTTTATAGCGATAGACCCCAAGAGACTTAAAACCCTCTCATTTGAAAATCCAAATTATGGTAAAATGGCGAGTTTAGGATAAAAAACCCACCGAATGGGGCGATATTAGTAGCATTTGACTTAAAGAACGCTTGTATCCCTAGTGTAGGGGTTTGGCGCATGTAAAAAGGGTTTTTATGGAGCGGATTTGGGCGCACAGAGGGGGCTTTTTGTTGGCGTGTTGCTTGGGGGTGTTTTTTGGGTGCGGACAGCCACAAAACCATGCCCCTATCAACTACAACTTCAATTACAAAGAGGACATCACAAACACAGTCAACCAAAACCATTTACAAGCTTCTAGAACCGCCCCTATTATTACAAGCCAAACCAAACACATTATTCGCCTAAAGACAAATGGACCTAAAAAAGTGGTCTTCTCCCAAGAAAATTACTACCCCTTAAGTGAGGGTGAAGTCGGCATTGAAGAGGCACATGGCAAGTTGTTTTTAGATGTCCGCTCTCCTAAATTGCAAAGGTTCATGCAGGGCGAAGTGCTTTTAACCAAAAGACAGACCCAAACCTTTAAACTCAACAACGCCTCCACCCAAATCACTAACATTGAGGGGCGCATTAAAACCTACGAATACACCCAAACCAAGCAAAAAGATCACAGCATCAACGCCCCCTACCAACGCTATACCCTGCAACAAAAAGCCCCAGCTCGTTTTGAAATTGCCATTGACAAAATCCCCTATGAGTTTGACACACAGGGTTGTAGAATTGTGATTAGAAAACAACTCATCGACACCTTTGCCAACAGCAAGGAAGTCATGATTAACTTAGATTTTAAAAGGGAACTGCGCAACAAAGCGGGCTTTGATTTGTTTTTAGAATGCCCTTGGTAGTGGCGACCCCTGAAAGATTTGAACTTCCGTTTCCACCTTGAAAGAGTGGTATCCTTGGCCACTAGATGAAGGGGTCTATCAAAAAGGTTTAATGGGGAAGTGGCGGAACGGACGGGACTTGAACCCGCGACCCCCTGCGTGACAGGCAGGTATTCTAACCAGCTGAACTACCGCTCCGTGGTGGTCGCTATAAGACTCGAACTTATGACATCCACCTTGTAAGGGTGGCGCTCTACCAACTGAGCTAAGCGACCTTGTGGTGACTCCTAGGGGATTTGAACCCCTGTAACCACCGTGAAAGGGTGGTATCCTAACCACTAGATGAAGGAGCCTTGGTGACCCGTGTTGGATTCGAACCAACGGCCCATTCCTTAAAAGGGAATTGCTCTACCTGCTGAGCTAACGGGTCAAGCACACAAAAAGGCAATACTACACTATTTTAAAGATTTTGTCAAGCTCACAATTAGAATAAAAGGGGCGAAGTGCTTTGGCTTTGTTGGGGGATTGCCGTGCCCTTAATGGTGTAATAGGTTTCGCCATTGATGTGTTGCACCACCACATCTTCGGGGACATCAAAGTGCCGTTTAAGATTAGGATCAAACTTTAAAACCTTTTTCATGAAGTCGCCAAAGACGGGTGCAGCCACCACCCCTCCCGTCATCGCCTGCCCAATACTCGTATTGTCGTCGCGCCCAAACCACACAATGGCTTGCAAACTCGGGCTAAAGCCACAAAACCACGCATCTACATAGTTATTCGAGGTCCCTGTTTTGCCTGCAATCTCTAAACCAGGCACCTGTGCCCTATGCCCTGTGCCCTTTTCCACAACATTTTTAAGCACAGATAAAGTTAAAAAGGCTTGGGCTTGGCTTAAGATATTTTTAGGGGTCATGAGCCTTAGAGGTTTATCCTGCCCCCTTGCATCCGTAACGCTTTCAATCAGTGTAGGCTCTACAATGCTGCCATAATTAGAAAAGAGCGAATATTGCATGCTCGCCTCTAGGGGCGAAATACCAAAACTACCTAGCGCAATGGACATATTCTTAGGTAAATCTTCAAAACCAAAAGAACTAAGCCCTCCATAAACCGTGCCAAAACCGACATAGTCCACTAAATTAATTGTGGCAAGGTTGAGCGAGTGGGTCATGGCTTGTTGAAGGGTCACCAAACCATTGACTTTGTAGTTGTAGTTTCTAGGGCGCCAGTGGCGCTTTTTAGGAATTGTGCCGTTGCGGTTATCGAAACTGCGCGCCATATCGGGGATTAAGGATGCACTCGTTAAGCCATTGTCAAAGGCAATTTGATAAATAAAAGGTTTCACCGCACTGCCAAATTGGCGCTTGGTCTGTGTGGCGCGATTAAAAGCGCTCTCTTGGTGATCCACCCCACCCACAAGGGCTAAGATATGCCCACTCTTGGTTTCTGTCACCACCATTGCGCCATTTAAAGTGCTGTCTTCTTTTTCGTGTAGCCGTCTAAGTGTGCTTGTGTATCCTAATTTTAAAGACTCTTGCGCAAATCTTTGGTAATCCAAATCAATATAAAGTTTAATCGTGTAGCCTCCCGTTTTTAGGTCGGGCAAGAACCCCAGAGTGCGCACCACTTCATCCACTACATAGGGAGCGACATTTTGGGTTGTGGTGGTGTGGTAGACCTTAGGCACCTCGTTTAGGGCCACATCCATCTCTTTTTGGCTGATCCAACCCAAATCGTACATGCGTTTGATAATGCCATTAGCCCGTGCTAGGGAAAACTCCAATCGCCTAGTGGGGTCATAAAAAGAGGGCGCACGAGGCAAGGCGACCAGCATAGCAATTTCCTTCAAGCTCAAAAGGGCTAGGGGTTTTTTAAAGTAACCAAGGGCGGCGGTTTTGATGCCATAAAAGCCGTGTCCAAAAAAGGTTTGGTTAAAGTAGCGTTCTAAAATCTGCTCTTTACTTAATACTCGCTCCAATTTGAGCGATAAAACTATTTCCTTAAGCTTGCGATCCAAGGTCTTAGCCCGGGTTAAGAGCATGTTTTTTACAAGCTGTTGCGTTAGAGTGCTACCCCCCTCGGCGTATTTTTGGTTGCGTAAATTCTTAATAAAAGCACGCAAAATTGCATCCAAATTCACGCCATTGTGCTCGAAAAATAAGGTGTCTTCTACAGCTAATAAGGCTTCCACCATGCGCGGGGGGATTTCATTAAAATGGGTGTAAATACGAAACTCTTTATCGTAAAGGTTGGCGATGAGCCGCCCCTTAGTGTCTACAATCTTTGTAGTTAAGTTGGGCCTATAATCCACCACACTTTGGATATCCTTGTCTGCCTCTTGCCATAAGTAAAACAAATACCCCCCGCCAAAGACCCCACCCAAAACTACGGGCAAAATAAATAAAACCCATAGGATTTTTTTAAGAACTTGCATTAAAATTTCTTTTTATTCGCATCCTCTAAAATGTCTTGAGAAATGCGATCGATGTTGTTACCCACTTCTAAAGAAGTGTTGGCGATAGTGAGATTGTTTTGCGTGTCTTTTTTGAAAGCTTGTAAAGAGGCGTTGATCCCCTCCACGCTTTGGCTCTGGGCTTTAATGGACTCAGAAGTGTCGGCGATGCTTTGCACCAAAACATTAATATTTGCCTCAATTTCACCCAAGCTCTTTTGGGTGCGCTCGGCAAGTTTACGCACCTCATCAGCCACCACGGCAAAACCCCGCCCGTGTTGCCCAGCACGCGCCGCCTCAATGGCTGCGTTTAGAGCCAGTAAGTTTGTTTGGTCAGCAATGTCTTTAATGATCTCCACAATGTTTCTAATGTCTTGCCCCTGTGCAATCATTTCCTCACTTTTTTGGCCAATGCTAGCGATGCTCTCTGTGATAGATTCGATAGATTTAGAAGTTTGGAGCAGGTTTTTATTTTGCTGGTTTGCGCTGTTTGTGAGCTGATCAACACAGGCTTTTAAACCCTTTGATTCTTTTGTGAGTGCACTGGCAAAATCTAGCGAAGTGCGCAACATTTTTGTGATCTCAGTTCCTAAAGCATCGATGGCCCTTTCAACATCACCAGAGGGGTTAGGGATACTCTTCGTGAAGTCTAAGGCTTGGTAACGCTCAAAAGCTTGGTTAATGATTTGCATATAAGAGCCTATGTGTTGTTGTAAATACACCACCACATCGTTAAAGAGTCCTCTAAGTTGCAAAAGATCCGGGTTATTGGGCGTGGCCGTGATCTTTTGCGTAAAATCCCCCTCTTTAATGTGGCGCACCACAGTGAGCATATTTTCAATGGTCGCGCTGTCGGCTTTGGTGTTCTCGTGGATTTTTAAGATGTTTTCATTAATGGATTGTTGCATATGCCCGATCTCATCGAGCATTTTAGGTTCGACAATGTGCACGTCTTTATTGTTTTTAGGGTCGTTAAGCAGTCTAAAGAAACTACGCAAGGTGTCAGAAACCACTCCGATACGATCGCCCACGAGATAACGCACAAGAAAATAGACGATCACCACCAGCACCACCACCATCACTAACCCCATGACCAAAATCAATTTTTGCAAATAACTGGCTGCGGCAAAGATTTCTTTTTTACTTGCAAACCGCGCGACAGCCCAATTGAATTTAAAATCATCGGGACCAATTTTGCTAAATATGTCAAAGGATTTCACCACTAAAAAACTATCTTTATTGGTGCTGATGGCGTGGTAATCCATAGCCCCAGAGCGGTTTTCACGCACCATCGCCACCAAGTGTGCTGCCGTAGGATCGTGATTGACATCGCTTAAGAGTTTGCCTTGGATACTTTTGTTGTATGTCAGCAATAAATAGCCGCTTTGTTGCATCACAAAGGTGTCGTTTTTACTGCGCATGACTACATCAGCAAAACCATCAATGCTAACAAAAGCGATCATCACCCCCACTAATTTAGTTTTGCCATGTTCATCCTTGTTGAGAGGCACCGCCAATTCAAAGCCGAAGATTCTTTGCCCACCAATCTCTCTAAAATAGGGTTTTGTTTTGAGGATTTTGCCATCTGACAACACCTGACGCGTGATCTTAGGATTATAAAAATCCTTTTTAATGGAAGTTTCTAGGGTATCGCCCACCTTGCGCGTGATGTAAGATCCATTAGGATCACCCACAGCGGACACGCTAACCAGTTTCACACGCACGATGCTATTTAAAAACTTTCGGATCAACTGCTGTCTTTCGCTTTCATTGTGGGTTAAATCAATGGAGGCGAGATTCTCCGCTAAAGTGCTCATGGATTCAAACATGCGATTCATCACCCTTTGCAGGCGGGCGGCGTTTTCATCGATATTTCTCTGCATGGTTTGAATGGCGGTGTTGCGTGTAACAGTCCTCACCTGTTTGCTGATCACCACCCCCATGGTTGTAATACCCAACACCACCACCACGCACACACCCACAATGATCTTAGCGGCAATCCCTAATTTAGAAAACATAGATCTCCCTTCCATCCTCGATTTATGGTGGTTCTAAAAATCTTTTTTCAAAATCTCTTCTACCTTGAGAATCGAGACCAATTTATCCTCCCGCTTGCCAATACCATAAATCAGCTGGTCATTTTCCAAAAGGGTTTCGGGCACCGGATCGATGTCGGATTGTTTAATGCGGATTGCCTCTGTCAAGCGGTCGATAAAAAAGCCGGCAATTTGGTCGTTGTGGCGCACAACTAAATAACGCATGTCTTTATTGAGCTTTTCAGCAGGTAAGCCAAACTTCAAGCGCAGACTAATCAAAGGAAAGACATTGCCCCTAAGATTGAACACCCCCAACACATAATTAGGCGTTCCAGGCACGCGCGTGTAGCCTATGGGTTTGACAATCTCTAAAATATTTAAAATGGGGATGGCGTATTCCTCGTTGCCGATGATAAAGCCGATGAATTGTAAAATCTCCTCATTGTCCTCAAGTTTTTCATCTTTATTACCCTTTTTCTGCTTCTCAAACAGCTCTTTTAATGCCATTGCGTTTTGTTGCATATGTGTTCCTTAGTCCTCTAATTTAATGCTGCGCTTAACCACATTTGCCAAATACTCGGGGCTGTAGGGTTTAGTGATGTATTCGGTCATGCCACTCTCCACGCCCCTAATGCGGTCAGTCTTGGTTACCCTTGAGGTTACGGCGATGAGGGGCAGGTTTTTAAACTTATTGTATTTACGCACCTCAGCCGCAAAAGTGTAGCCGTCCATTTTAGGCATTTCAATGTCTACCAAGACCGCATCGGGGGTTTTGTCGGCGTTTTTCACCATTTCTAGTCCCTCCAAACCATTTGTGGCTTCAAGCACGGTTACGCCTAGCGGTTTTAAAGATTTACGCATCACCGCCCTATCCGTGCTGCTGTCATCAATGGCTAAGATGATATAATCGCTGGGGTTGTTTTTGGCGTTGGAGTTTTGCGCCTGATCCATCAAGCTATTGACATTGACCTTGATGTTTTTAGCCATCTCCATCATTGTGCCAACATCCACAATGAGCGTGATCTTGCCATCGCCACGCACCGTAGCCCCCGCAATGCCCTTTGTACTTTTTAAATAGTAACCCAAAGACTTGATCACGACCTCCTCTTGCCCGATCAAATAATCCACAATCAGTCCAATCTTTTGATCGGCTAAACCAATGATGACAACGTACACCTCTCTAGAGGTCTCCAAGATCGCATCGACTTTAAAAATATCTGCCAAACGCACGAGCGAAAGCACTTCATCACGCAAGCGCAATACACTCTTGCCATCTACGCTGTAAATCTCATCTTGACTAATACGCACCGTTTCAAGCACTGAAGATAGGGGGATGGCGTAGTATTCCTCTTGCACGCCCACGAGCAAAGCCTGAATAATGGCTAGGGTTAAGGGGATTTTGAGCTTTTGCGTGGTCCTTACCCCCACTTCTGACTCCAACTCAATGATCCCATTGAGCTTTTCAATATTCGTTTTCACCACATCCATGCCCACACCCCGCCCGGATACATTGCTTAAAGTCTTGGCAGTCGAAAAGCCGGGCTTAAAGATGATGTTTAAAGCCTCTTTGTCCGTCATTGTGGCGGCTTCTCTCTCGGTGATCACGCCCTTTTCAATGGCTTTTTCTTTAAGTTTTTTAGGATCTAGTCCCGTGCCATCATCAGTGATTTTAATCACAATGTGGTTACCCTCATTGTAAGCACTTAGCTCCACACGCCCCGTTTCAGGCTTGCCTAGCATTTTGCGATCTTCGGGCTTTTCAATCCCGTGGTCGCAAGAGTTGCGGATAATGTGGATCAAGGGGTCGCCAATCTCCTCCACAATGGACTTGTCTAGCTCCGTTTCCTCTCCATCGATCACAAGTTCAATGCTCTTGCCAAGCTCTCGGCTCAAATCACGCACCATACGGGGGAATTTATTAAAGACCTTACCAATGGGTTGCATACGCGTTTTCATCACAGCTAATTGAAGGTCTGTGGTTACGGCTGAGATCGAAGACACCACTTGGTTTAACTCTTCTAGGAATTTTTCTCCATCGTAGCGTTCCTCCACATCCCCATAAATGCGGATCAAGCGGTTCTTACCCAACACTAGCTCCCCAATGAGATTCATTAAGTGATCGAGCCGCCCTACATCCACACGCACGGTCTGCTCCACACCAATGGCGACCGATTTTTCGCCCTCTTTTTTAGGCGCACCTGGCTTTGCGGCTGCTTGGGTGGGCTTTGCTGGTGTGGGTTTAGGCGTAGGGGTGCTTTGGGGGCGTGCGTCTTGTGTGGGGGTGTGTTGCGCTGCGGCGCTTTGTGCCTCTTCTTTCCTTTTCTCTGCCCGGCGGGCTTTGTCCGCTTCTTGGCGTATTTTCAAAAGCCGTTCGATCTCTTGCTCCACTTCTTGTGGGCTCATATTGGAGTAATTTGGTTCGTCCTCTGTTTTGCTCTCTTCTTTTACTGCAGTTACAGCTTCTGCCTTAGCTTCTTCTGTTTTTGCAGGTTCTGTAGGCGTATCCTCTTGGGCTGGGGTTTGTGCGGGGCCATCTTGCACAATGGCTTGTAACTCTTTAGTGATCCCCTCAATGTCTAGCCCAGCATTAGCATCCGTGCCCGTGTCGCGGATATTCACCAACAAAGTTTTCATCATATCCACAGAGCGCAACACGACATCCATCACATCTGGAGTGATCTTAAGCTCATTTTTACGCGCGCGATTCAGCACATCTTCCATATTGTGGGTCAAGTGCGTCAGGGTGTCAAGGTTAAGAAACGAGCTTGAGCCTTTAATGGTGTGTGCGACCCTAAAAATGCGGTTTAATAAATCCAAATCCTCCGGGCTATGCTCCAACTCCACCAAGTCCTGGTCGAGTTGCTCGTTCATTTCAAAGGCTTCGACTAAGAAGTCCTCCATGATCTCTTTCATATCATCCATAAAACACCTCTTCCTTAAATTCTTTTATTATACTTAAGATTAGCCTAAAATCTTAGCAATCTCGTCCATGAAACGATCGGGGTCAAATTTCACTAAGTACCCTTTTGCGCCTAAATCCAACGCCCTTTGGGTATTGTAGTCATCGCAGATAGAAGAGTTAAAAAGTAGGGGGATTTGGCAAAAGCGCGGGTCTTCTCGGATTTTAGAAAAAAAATGGAAACCATCCATCTTGGGCATCTCTACATCGGAAACAATGATTTTTAGATTTTGGTCCAATTTGTCTTGATATTGCGCATAGAGCATTTCTAGCTTGGCTAGACCATCACGACCATCCACCGCCTCCACGACTTGAAAGCCTAATTTTAGTAAAGTCCGCTTGATAACCGCACGGGCGGCTCTACTATCATCCACAAACATGGCAAGCCCATCAAATTTCTTAACTTGGCGTTTTGTCATGTGGGTTTTGGAAACATGCAGTTGCAAATCATCTAAAATACTCTCTAGATCCAAAATTAAAAGGGTTTTATCCCCATCGATCTTTGTAGTGCCCGTGATTTTATCCTTACGCACCGTGCTGTAATTACTAAAGGTGGCCGGCTCAACTTTTTTCCAATCGATACGCCGAATACGCTTAACTGCGTGCACCATAAAGCCCATTTTAATATTGCTAAACTCCGTGATCACCACGACCTTTTCAATCGCACGATTTGCATCTTCTGTGATCCCTAGCCACTTGGAAAGATCGATTAAGGGGATGATTGTTGAGCGCAGATCAAAAACCCCCAAAATATAATCCAAGTTTGCAGGACATTCAAAGATTTCAGGCATCATGATGATCTCTTGCACCTTGGATACATTGATCCCATAAATGCCCTCAAAGGGCTGGTTGTCCTGCAAGCCGAAGATTCTAAAGTCCACTAACTCAATTTCGCCCAAATTCAAGGCGGTGTTCAAACTTTGCTCCGTCAAGTACCAACCCCATTTGACAATTTTAAGAACTTTTTGATTTTAGCTTATTTTCTCTTAGTTAGCGTGGATTAAGGCAGCGTAGGGCAGATATTCCAACCCAAATCAGTAAATTTTACCACCTCTTTTGTGCAGTAAAAGGAGGGTAGGGCCACATACAGTTGGCTTTTTTGATAAATGCAACCGATATGAAAATGCCCTTCGATCACGCCCCATAAGGGTTGTGTGCTGTTTTTGGTGCAGCAGACTAAACGGGTTTTGGCAAAGCGTGTGAAATCCAAACCACTTTGGGAGAAGTTTTTAATTTTTTTGGCATAAATGGGAGTGCTTATAGCAGTGTAAAGTGGCTTTATGTGGGCTAAAAACCCTAAAATTTTTAACGCTAGCCTACTTGAGAGTAGGCGGATATACAGACCATAACCAAAACCTAAAAATAAATCCCCGTGCATTAGGTGATAAAACTTATCTTGGCAACTAAAAGCTACGGGTTGAGCATTTCTAGGGTAAATTGTGGTGTTTTTAAGCTGTGGTAAAGACTGCAGACCAAAATCGTGGTTGCCTTCAAAGTAAAAGACCGGTATTTGTCGACTCAAACTCTCTATTTGCTCTAAAACGTCCAATGGATGCGTATACGCCACACTCCCCACTAAGATTTGGAAAATATCACCCATTAAAAAGAGTTGGCTAGGCGGCTTAGCCAAAAGCTGCTCTAAAAAATTAGGCAAATCAACCATGCCCTCTTGGTGGTGGGCATCAGCAATAAAGAGCGCCCCCTCTAAGATTGTAGGCAAGGGTGGGGAGAGTGTGGGCAGTTTTCAACCGCCTCCCATGAACTGCAAACACTCTAAGCGGTCGTTTTCTTTAAGCGTGGTGTAACTCCACTTCTCTCTTTTCACCACAGCCTCGTTTAAAGCCACTGCACACACCTGCGCTTCAATACCCAACTCTCTAATGACCATATCGATGTCTAGGGGTTTGTCAAACTCTCTTGCTTGCCCATTAATAAAGACTTGCATGCTCTTCCTTACAAATTAAAGCCCCATTATAAACAGAAACGCCTAAAAACCCTATATGATTGTTTGAAAAATAAAGGCTTACCATGTTGCCTTGCTACTTAAGGAAGAAAGAGTGGTTCAAAGAAATTTGCAAATTTCATGGAATCTAGCCACAACACTGTTCATACAACACCAAAGAGCTAAACGTCTATTGCCGGTTATAGGGGCAAAAACCTAGTCATAAAGCTGAAGCTATACTATTGTGTGCAATTCCATATAAATGGGTGTTTGGACCACGAAATAGTGAGTATCATTGCTCTATACAAAACCATGGATCTTTTTGAGGTCCAATGACAGACCCCCATTTCGCAACCCTGATGACCTTACTTGTAAGTTCTTAACACTGCCCGAAAGTCCATCGTCTCTACTGCTAGATAAAGCAGACGACACTAAAAACACCTCACTTGCACCTGCCCAAAGCACCGATGGTGAGTGGATTATGCGCTTTAGCGACCGTGGCACATTGTTTAAGGTCAGTGATTAGAAGTGGATTGCTAGGCGTTTCTAATATAGGGTTTAGTGTTAGATTTTATCGCCTTTGGTATCTGTGTGGAATCGCTGGTGTCTAAGATTGTGCAAAAAAGTCCATTTTTAGCCAGCACTTTATCAAATAGGCGAAAAACCCCTCCATAAACATCATCGCCTAGCAAAATATAATTGCCTGATTGGAATAACGAGAATACGGCGTGAATGCCTGCTAAACCCGAAGCAAAGATAAAGCCTTTAACCCCCTTCTAGCTTAGCAATGAGATCTTCTAGGGAAAAGCGGGTTGGGTTACCCATTTGGGAATATTCATAACCTTTGGGGCAACCCACCCTATCTTAGCAGTAGGTGGATATTTGGTGGATGGCACACCCACCGCTCCTATCGCCCCATCCTTGCTAATCCCCCCGTGGATTAATTTTGTTTGTAAACGCATGCCCATCTCCTATTGATAAATACCTTTGGATAGATAACGATCAACTATTATGTTAGGGAAGATTGTTAAAACTTGACTTCTCTCTAGTGGACACTGCACCTCGATAGTAAGATTCTAAGTCAGCAAGCTCAACCTAGCCAAAAACCTACACTTTATGGTAGTATTCAAGTCGGTTTAAAGTTAGATAAGTGGTTGTGTGCAAGTGTTAGGATATGTGGTGTGATGGCTAATAAAGATTGTAACGCTGGCTTTACTAATGGATGTGTAGACTTGCTAGATATTTTAGCGATAGATCACCTAATTAGCGTAGCTGAAGCAGGAAGACAACATAGGTCTAAATTCTGTATTGGTTGGTAGGATTTTATAGGATTTGGTGCGGTTTCGTAAATTTTTAAAAATGCTTAAACAAAACTTTAAGACTTTGTATGGACTAGAGAGGCTCAAAGCCTTCATCACGGACATGTTTATGCTCTACACCCCGCTTTTATACTTCACAACCTATGTTATTTTGGGCTCGGCTCAGGCGTTTAGGCAAAATCAAATGGCGGTGTTTGCGTGCGTGGCAGGCTTTGGTCTGCTCTCTAGCGTGTTCTTGTGTGTGAGCGGACAGACCCCGGGGCTGCGCTATGTTGGGCTTAAATTAGTCTGCACAAAAACACAAAATAAGGTGGGCTTTT
Source organism: Helicobacter sp. NHP22-001 (assembly GCF_030270165.1). Taxonomy (NCBI): domain Bacteria; kingdom Pseudomonadati; phylum Campylobacterota; class Epsilonproteobacteria; order Campylobacterales; family Helicobacteraceae; genus Helicobacter; species Helicobacter sp. NHP22-001. The sequence continues at coordinate 62,739 of NZ_BSWS01000003.1, forward strand.
TGCGTGTATTGCTGCGCTTTTTTGTGTGGCTTGCGGTGGCGAGCACGCTCATAGGTCTGCTCTTGCCCTTAATGCGCCCCAATATGCGGCTCTTGCACGATGCGTTGTGCAACACCGCCATGCAGAAGGTTTAATTCTTTTGGCTACAATGCGCCCTTTAGGTGTGGAGATAAAAAGTGTATTTTAACCGAGAACTTTCGTGGCTGCGCTTCAACACGCGGGTTTTAGACCAAGCCTGCGACACCCGCCTACCCTTGTTGGAGCGTTTGAAATTCCTAGCCATTTATGGGACGAATTTAGACGAGTTTTATATGATCCGCGTGGCTGGGCTAAAGCACCTAGCCGACAACAACATGACCACCACAAGCTTAGATGATTTAAGCCCAAGAGAACAGCTTGAGCGCATACACGCCTACGCCGCTGCTGAACAAAAAATCGTGCAAAAGCAGTTTTTGGGTTTAAAAGAGTCTTTAAGTAAGCATGGTCTAAGCCTTAAAAGTGTGGCAAGCCTACCGGTCAAATACCACTCTAAATTGCAAGCCTATTTCCACAAACACCTATACCCCATCGTTGTGCCGACCTTACTCGACCTCAACCGCCCCTTCCCCTTTGTGCGTAACTTGAGCTTTGGGCTTGTCTTTGAGTTGGAGCGCAAGGACGGAGAGATCGTCTATGGAGCGGTGAAAATCCCCTCTTTGCTTAAACGCTTTGTCCAGATCGACACGGGCGTGTTCGTGGCGGTGGAGGAGATCGTGCAAAAATGCGCCCCCTTGCTCTTTGAAGGCTACACGATTTTAGAAAGCATGGTTTTTCGAATCACCTGCGATGCCGACATGGAGATCATTGAGGATGAGGGGCATGATTTGGTGGATCGCATCAGCGAGGGACTAAGGACGAGAGATCGGGGGGAGGCGGTGCGCTTGGAGGTGGGTGGGGGGAGCGTGCATTTGCGCCAAATTTTAAGCACCCAAATGCCCGGCGTTACTTTATACCCTAGTCGCATTTTGCTGGACTTGGGGCGCTTGTGGGAGTTGGTGGGGTTCAAAGGCTACACCCATTTAAAAGCCCCCGTGTTCGTGCCTAAGATTCTGCCCCCCTTAAGCGGCATTGACTTTTTAGACAGCCGGGCGTTCTTTGAGCTGCTCGATCAACAAGACATTTTATTGTTCCACCCCTATGAGAGCTTTGATCCCATCGTGCATTTTATCCAAAACGCCGCTGAAGATAAGGATGTCGTGTCTATCCGCATGACTTTATACAGAGTGGGTAAAGAGTCGCCCATCGTTAAAGCCCTCACAGAGGCTGCACCCTACAAGCAGGTGAGCGTGCTCGTGGAGCTTAAAGCCCGCTTTGATGAGGAAAATAACCTGCATTGGGCAAGGGCTCTAGAAAATGCCGGTGCGCATGTGATCTATGGGGTGTCTAATTTAAAGGTGCATGCCAAGGTGGCGTTGGTGGTGCGCCAAGTGGGTGATGCCTTAAAAGAGTATGTCCATGTCAGCACGGGCAATTACAACACGCTTTCGGCGAAAGTCTATACGGATTTGAGCCTGCTTAGTGCCAACCCTAAAATCGCGCACGACACCCTAAAGCTCTTCCACTCGCTAGGCACGGGCGTGAGTGCTAAGACGCATTTAAGCACGCTTTACATGGCCCCCAAACAAATTAAAAACAAAATCCTCTCTTTAATCACCCATGAAATGGGCTTGAAGCGCAAGGGGCGGATCATTTTTAAGGCGAACGCGCTTGTGGATAAGGACATCATCGATTGCTTATACAAAGCCTCGCAGGTGGGGGTGAAGATTGATTTATTGGTTAGGGGGATTTGTTGTTTGCGCCCACAGGTTAAAGGGGTGAGTGAAAACATTCGGGTTTTCTCCATTGTGGGCAAATATTTAGAGCACGCCCGCATTTATTACTTTGCCCACGACACGCACAAGCTGTATTTCTCCAGTGCAGACATGATGCCACGCAATTTACAAAAGCGCGTGGAGCTCTTAATCCCCGCCACTTCTAAGGCGATCCAGCGCAAAATGTTGCATATCTTGCATTTGCAACTCAAAGACAACGCCCAAACCTACGCCCTGCAGGCTAGCGGCGAGTATGTGCGCCTAAGCTCCACAAAGCCCCCTCTAAATGCCCAACTGCTGTATGAAAAGATTGTGAGCGCGGCTGATGACACCTAAGTGGTTATTTGCCCTAGAAGCTGAGAGGGCGCACGCCCTCGTGGAATGTGGTTTAAAAATTTGGGGCAAGTTGCCCCACGGCTTTAGGCTGCCAAACCCCGCCCTAGCCCAAGAGATTTTGGGCTTAAGCCTGCCTAATCCGATCGGGCTAGCTGCGGGCTTTGATAAAAACGCCACGATGGTCGTAGGGCTTAGCCATTTGGGCTTTGGCGCAATAGAGGTGGGCACGCTCACACCCAAAGCGCAGCCGGGCAATCCCAAGCCTAGAGTTTTCCGCTACATTGACAAGCAAAGCCTACAAAACAGCATGGGCTTTAACAATGCAGGGATTAAAAAAGCCGTCCAAAGGCTAGAGAATTTACCCCCCCTGCCCTGTCTTATCGGGGTGAATTTGGGCAAAAACAAGGACACGCCCCTAGCTGAGGCTCTAAGCGATTATGAAAAGGCGTTAGAGGCAAGCCTTGGCGTGGGGGATTATTATGTCTTTAATCTCTCCTCGCCCAACACCCCGAATTTAAGGGACTTGCAAAATGAGGACTTTGTGAGCGAATTGTTTTCTATGGCAAAAGAGCGCACCCACAAGCCCCTATTTTTAAAGGTCGCCCCCGACATGCCAAGAGATGCGCTCTTGGTGGTGTGTGAGCGGGCGATTAAGGCGGGGGCAAAGGGGCTCATTGCCACAAACACCACCATAGATTATTCTTTATTGCCCGGGGCACGCACAAGCGGGGGGCTTAGTGGGCGGGTGTTGCATGATAAGGCGAAAGCGGTGTTTGCAGAGGTGGCAGAGGCGTTTTTTGGCAAGGTCATTTTGGTGGCGGTGGGGGGGATTAGCGACGCTAAAGAAGCCTATGAGCGGATCAAAATGGGGGCGAGTTTCGTGCAGATATTCACGAGTTTTATCTACCAAGGCCCTGCAATTTGTAGACAAATAAACCAAGATATAGTAAAATTGCTCCAACAAGATGGGTTGAGCTCAATCCATGAGGCTGTTGGGATCGGACAAAAAAGGTGAAGCATTTGGGTCGTTTTTTTGTTTTAATTTTAGTACTAGGTGGTTTTATGCAAGCAACACAAGCAACAGAAAAGCTGAGTATACGCACATACTTACCCCACTACGAAAGCACCACTTTAGAAAATGGGTTACAAGTGGTCGCCGTGCCTTTGGCGAATAAAAGTGGGGTGATTGAGGTGGATTTGCTCTACAAGGTCGGCTCAAGAAACGAGCGCATGGGCAAGAGCGGAATCGCCCACATGCTCGAACACATGAGCTTTAAAAGCACCAAGCACCTCAAAGACGGCGAGTTTGACACCATTGTGAAAAGCTTTGGAGGGGTCAGCAACGCCTCGACAAGCTTTGACAGCACCCGTTATTTTATCAAGGCGAGCAGTGCAAATTTAGATAAATCTTTAGACTTGTTCGCCGAAATGCTCGGCTCTTTGCAACTCAAAGAGGACGAGTTTTTGCCCGAGCGCCAAGTGGTGGCTGAGGAAAGACTTTGGCGCACGGACAACTCCCCGCTAGGCTATCTATACTTCCGCTTTTTCAACACCGCCTTTGTCTACCACCCCTACCATTGGACCCCCATTGGTTTTATGCAAGACATACAGCATTGGACAATTGGGGACATTAGAAAGTTCCATGACACCTACTACCAACCCAAGAACGCCATTTTATTGGTTGTGGGCGACATTGACCCTAAAAAAGTCTTTGAGCAAGCCAAAAAGCACTTTGCCAGCATCCCCAACAAGAACAACAACCCCATCCCCGAAGTGTATATGCAAGAGCCTATCCAAAATGGACTGAGAGAAACCGTGATCCATAAAAAAGATTTGTCCTTAGAGTGGCTAGCGATCGGCTGGAAAGTCCCCCCCTTCACCCACAAGGACCAAGTCGCCCTAAACGCCCTTGCCAAGCTTTTAGCCGAGGGAGATAGCAGTTTGTTGCGTAAAACTTTGGTGGATCAAAAACGCCTAGTGTCCCAAGTCTTCGCCCAAAATATGGAGCTCAAAGATGCAAGCGTGTTTTTATTCATCGCGGGGGCAAACCAAAATGTGGAAGCCGCCCAGATCAAAAAGGAAATCCTAACGATTTTAGATGAAATCAAGCATGGCGGGGTTACGCAACAGCAACTAGACAAGGTCAAAATCAACAATCGGGTGGACTTCATCGCTGGGCTGGAAGACTCTTCGGATGTGGCGGAGATGTTTGCTGAGTATTTGACGCATGGCAAGATCGAGGACATCGCCCACTACGAGGAAGAGTTTGAAGCCCTAGAGGTCAAAGACATTGTGCGGGTGGCAAACGAGTATTTTAGAGATGAAGCCTACAGCGTCGTTACACTAAAGCCCTAACATGCACGCCCTAAGCGCACTCATCACCCCCTTTAAACCCGATTTGAGCGTGGATGAAAATGCCTACGCTTCTTTAATTGAAAGGCAGATCCGCCTTGGTATGGACGCTTGCGTGCCTGTGGGCACGACCGGCGAGTCGGCGACTTTAAGCCACGAAGAACATATGCACTGCATTGAAATCGCCCTAGAGGTGTGCAAATCCAAGGGCGTGAAAGTCCTCGCCGGGGTGGGCAGCAACGCCACGAGCGAGTCGATCATGCTCGCCAAGTTCGCCCAAAAAGCGGGTGCGGATGCCCTCTTGTGCGTGAGCCCCTATTACAACCGCCCCACCCAACAAGGCTTGTTCGAGCACTACAAGGCGATCGCTCAATCCGTAGAGATACCCTTAATTTTATACGATGTCCCTGCCCGCACAGGCGCACAAATTGCCGTAGAAACGGCGGTGAAACTTTTTAATGAAGTGCCCAACATTGTCGGCATTAAAGAGGCTTCGGGGCAGGCGGGGCGGCTCGTGGATTTTGCCCACCTTGCCCCACAAATGCAAATTTATAGCGGAGAGGACAAGCTCAACCACATCATCATGTCCAGTGGGGGCGTGGGCGTGATCTCGGTTACGGGCAATCTCTTGCCCGATAAACTCTCTGCCCTAGTGCAGGCAGACTTAAGGGGCGATTTTACTACGGGGCAACAAATCCACAATGCGCTGTATGAAATCAACGGGGCTCTCTTTTGCGAGAGCAACCCCATCCCCATCAAGGCGTGCATGCACCTGACAGGCTTGCTAGAACATTTAGTGTATCGCCTGCCTTTGGTGCCGCCAAGCCATGAACACATGCGCTTTTTAGAAACGATCTTAGAGAAATATGAGGTATTGAAATGAGTATGCAGGGCAAGACTTTAGTCATCAGCGGAGCGACACGGGGCATTGGCAAAGCCATTTTGTACCGATTCGCCCAAAATGGGGTCAATGTGGCTTTCACTTACAACAAGAACGAGGAAGAAGCCGCCAAAATCGCCGCCGACCTAGAGGCTAATTGCCATGTGAAAGCCAAGTACTACCACCTAGACATCTTAGAACCCGAACAATACATTGAGCTGTTTAAACAAATTGATGCCGACTTTGAGCGGGTGGATTGTTTCGTGTCTAACGCGATCATCTACGGGCGCTCTGTGGTGGGTGGCTTTGCCCCGTTTATGCGTTTAAAACCCAAGGGGCTTAACAATATCTACACTGCCACCGTCTTAGCTTTCGTGGTGGGAGCCCAAGAGGCGGCTAAACGCATGAAGCTTGTGGGCGGGGGGGCGATCGTGTCCTTGAGCTCTACGGGCAATTTAGTCTACATGCCCAACTACGCCGGGCATGGCAACTCCAAAAACGCCGTGGAAACCATGGTGAAATACGCTGCGGTGGATTTGGGCGAATTTGGCATTCGTGTCAATGCCGTGAGCGGCGGACCCATCGACACGGATGCGCTTAAGGCTTTTCCCGACTACGCTGAAATTAAAGCCAAAGTGGAGGAGCAATCCCCCTTAAAACGCATGGGTAACCCCACAGACTTAGCCGGAGCGGTGTATTTCTTATGCGACCCTGAGCAGAGCGCATGGCTCACTGGGCAAACCATCGTGGTGGATGGGGGCACCACCTTTAAATGAAGTCTAATGACCATTTATCTGCACGAAAATGCTGAGTTGCAGGTGGCACGAAAAGCCATTTTGTCCGCCCATGCCCTTTTAGTCTTGCTCTTGGGGCTGACCGCCTTTGGGGCACTCACACTCTTACAAAAGGGCACAACCCCCGACTTTAAAACTCTAAGCCCTAGCGCGGTGGGGTTTTATTTTCTCTTGTGGCTTGGCATGTTTGTATGCCAGATCCTTGGCTATTATAAGCTCGCCAAAGTGGGGCGCAATTTGTTGATCTTCCGCTGTGTCGCCTTCCCCTACATCGCCGATGCCTTGCTCTCTTTGTTTCTCTTGCTCGCTGTGCCCAAGGCAAGCATCACCCAAATTTTTAACTTTAAAATCATCACCTTTTTTCTCTACGCCTACTACTCTTACAAGCTCTTTTATGAACTCAGCCGTGTTACTGAAGATAATTACTTTAGGCAGGGCATTTTGCTCTTGGGCTTTTGTCTCACGCTCTTGCTCTTCATCGTAGGGATCAGTCGGGGGGCTTTGATCCTCTTTAGTTTTCTGTTCTTGGTGGGCATGCTCGTGGGGTGGGGCATGATTTTTGTGGGTTTCTTTAGGCTCAAGCACATCAACACTCCATGAAATGGGCTAAACAAATCCCCAACACCTTAACGATTTTACGCATGCTGCTCTCGGTGTGCCTACTCTTTTTAATTTTGCACGCCAGCCAGTGGTTTAAAATCTCGCCCACAGGGCTAAACTACACCAGCGCGTGCGTGTTTGCCTTTGCGGGCTGCACGGACTTTTTAGACGGCTACATCGCCCGCAACTATCGGTTTAAAACCCTCTTTGGTGAAATCTTTGACCCACTCGCCGATAAAATCCTTATCCTTGCGGCGTTTTTGGGGCTCTTGGCTTTGGGGCGGATCAATGCGTGGGTGGTGTTTGTGATCTTAGGGCGGGAGTTTTTTATCGCCGGGCTTAGGGTGTCGGTGTCTAACCACGGGCAGCACATCGCCGTGAGCCAATGGGGCAAGTATAAAACCTTTTTGCAAATGTGCGCCATCATTATGCTGTTCTTAAACCTCCATTTAGATGGGGTGGCTTTGGGGGATTATTTAATGGCGTTGGCGGTGTTTGCCACCCTTTATTCAGGTCTAGATTACACCTTGAAATATTGTAAAATGGTGCAAAATGGGGACATTTGAAGCCCTCTTGGCGTTGGGCTTTGTGGTGCTGTTTCACGAGTTTGGGCATTTTATGGCGGCGCGGGCTTGTGGGGTGGGGGTAGAGGTGTTTAGCCTTGGTTTTGGGGCAAAGCTTTTTAAAAAGAGCTATAACAACACCGAATACGCCCTCTCTTTAATCCCACTAGGCGGGTATGTGAGCTTGCAGCAAGGGGGCAAAGGCGGCTATCTCTCTAAACCCCTTTGGCAAAAAAGCCTCATCTTGCTTGGCGGTCCGCTCTTTAATTTCTTGCTCGCCTTTTTGCTCTACACCGCCCTAGCTCTCATGCCCCAAGAACGCTTAGAACCCATAGTTGGGCAGGTTCTGCCCAACATGCCCGCTGCCAACCACTTAAAAGCGGGCGATCGCATTTTGAGCTTAAACAACACGCCCATTCAAAGCTTTGAGGACTTGCAAAAAGCGGTGAGAAACGCCCCACATTTAGCGGTGCTGCTGTGGCTACAAAGGGGAGCTACAACCTTAAACCTGCCCTTAACGCTTAAAGAAATGCCCGCCAAAGACGCGTTTAATCAACCCACCACTATTAAGGTTCTGGGCATTAAACCCACAAATAAGACTTTCTATTTCCACTACACCCCCTTACAAGCCCTAGAGCACGCCCTCACACAATGCGCCCAATTAATCGCCCTCACCTATCAGGGGCTCTTAAAGCTCGTGGAGGGTGTTTTGCCTTTGTCTAATGTCAGCTCGGTGGTGGGGATTGTGGACTTTTTAGCCAAACAAAGCGGGCTAGAAATGTGGTTTTTGAGCGTGGGGTTTATCTCCATCAATTTGGGGCTTTTAAATTTACTCCCTATTCCCCTACTTGATGGCGGGCAATTGGTGTTGCTGTGGATAGAAAGGCTGGTTAAGCACACCCTTTCGGCTAAACAAATACAAGCCCTAAACGCCCTAGGCCTTGCCTTTTTATTGGCTCTCTTGGGGCTTGGATTGTTTAATGATTTGGCGGCCATGTTTGCAAAGCCTGCTTAATCACCTCCATCACGCAACTAATCCCTCCGGCTAAGCTAAAGAGCCAATACTTATGGGCGTAAATCCAATCTAATTGTTTGGCTTGCAACTCCTCTTTAGTGGGCGTGGGCTTGACCACGATTTTAGCGATGTCTAATTCTTGGTGAAAAATATAGGACTGGATCGCGTCATTGAAGCAGTAATTGAACTCGGGCTCGTCAAACAAGGCTTTAATGTCGTTGATTTTTTGGCTCAGCTCCTCTAGCTTATCTAAATCCAAACTCTCTAACTCCCCTTTTTTATTCAAATCTTCCACATGCTCTAAAAAAGGAGCGACTTCTAAAAACAATTCTTCAATGCGCTCTTTGCACCGCTTGGAGTAGTCTAAAATGTCCAAACACATTTCGTGGGCTTCTTTGAGCTTTTGGGCGCTGATCTCAGGGCTTGGAGGGGTGAGTTTTAGCGGGGTTTTAGGTGTGCGGTTGCAATCAGCCTGCACCCTAGCGATTGCCTCTTTAAAGGGCAATTCAAGCGTGCCTTGGATGCGTGCCCCCCCCTCTGTGGCATTGATGACCTCTAGCTTGTAGGGGGTGTGGTAAATGTCTTTTTCAAAGAAGTCTAAAAAGAGTTTCCATATCCTCGTGGTCTCCACCACCCCCCGCCCCCCATAAGCGGGGGTAAAAACCTTAGAGCCTATCTCTTTGGGCGCGATCTCATCTACCCCATACAACGCCCCCTCTGCATGGCTGTGCCCGTCCTTGCCAAAGCTCAAATCCTGCCCGATGAAAATGCAGCGGGCAAAGCGCGCATGCACCACCAGCTCGTAAGCCATGTTTGCCGCGCTCATGCCAATACCCAAATAGCCATACTCGTGCAGACCAAATAAACTGGTGTAGCCAAAGGGGCGCAGGCTAAATTGCTTAATACCCTTTGTGATGGCTTGGTGCAATTTAGGGTGTACGATGGAAGTGAGGGCAAAGATCACGCCCTCTTGGGCTTCTTTGGGGGTATCCGTGTAAAACTTGGCGGTCGCCTCCACGCGCTCTAAAGAAAACACCAAATCGGGTTTGATGCCCTCTTTGGCTAAAATGGGAAAAGACGCGTCTATGCAAAAGAGCGTGGCATAGGGCGCAATTTCTTTTAAGAGGGGGAGTTGTTTATTGAGGCTAGGTCCGGTGGAGACAATGATCGCTGTGTTGTGTGTGGCGTTTCTTGCTTTTAGGGCACTTAGCAGGTTTAGCAAAGTAGGGCTTTCTAGCACGAAGGGCAAATTAGCCACATGGTGTTTAATGCCAATGATTGCGTCCCTTGCGTCATTACCCACCCCGATGGCGGCGTTCTCTAGGGCTTTAATGAAATCTAAATTAATGCGTTTGATATCCTTTAAATAACGCTCGTAGTAGGGGTAGGTGATGTGCAACTCAAAGACTTTCGCATATAAGCATGCCTTTTTGTCCATGTTGAATAAAGAGGCGAGCATTTGGTAAGAACACGCGCTTTGCAAGAGAAAAATCAAGCGATCGCTTTTGATCTCTTGACTAAAGTCTAAAAGATTAAAGATGATGAATAAAATTTCAATCTCGGGCTCGATGATGACAATGCGTTTAACCTGTTCGTAGGCTAAAAGCAAGCGGAAAAACACACCATTGCCCGCGCCGTAAAAATATAAATAAGGGGTGTAAGCGTAGGGGGCAAAATCTTTAAATTTTTGTAGGTTTTGCTCTATTGGTTTGTGTTCAAAAATGGGGGTGTTGGTGTCGGTGTCGATGATGTTGAAGTCGTCTTGTTGCATGAAGACTTCATACTTGCTATTGCCCTGTACTCTTAAAAGGCGCTGGGCTAAAAGGGGGTCTTTTAGCTTAAGAACCTCTAAGTTGCGCTCATACAGCGATGGCGTGCCCACTATTGCAAGAGCCGTAGGACATTTTGTTGCACCGCATTGGCTTGTGCCATGGCAAAACTGCCCGATTGCGCCAAGATGTTGTATTTGGAGAAGGTCGCGCTTTCTTCGGCAAAGTCCACATCGCGGATTTGCGATTCGGCGGCTTTCACATTGACTTGGGTTACAGAAATGTTGTTGATGGTCGTTACCAACTCCATTTGCACCGAACCTAAATCCGAGCGGATTTTATCTAATTGTGTGCGTGCGCTCTCTGCCATGTCCATCACCACCATCGCTCCCCTTAAGCTTGTAACCCCCGCTCCAATGCCCTTAAAATTTAACTTAGCTTGGGCGGCATTGGCATTGCCCCCGCTGGCACTCGCCACATTGGCGTCAAAGACCCCCCGAATAGCGCGCAAATTCACCGTATACTCCGCTACACCCTGCGCTGAGTGTAGTCCAATATGGCTAAAATTCACCCCACTCACTACAATATCTCTAGCGTCATGTCTAATCAAGGTCAAGCGCCCTACGATGGCATGCGCATTGCCCGAAACGCCCACAAAATCCCCACCCCCGAGCACATGCCCAGAAGCACTCACAGCATGCACGGCGATGGCGCGCCCATCGAGGGATTTTAAATTAATGCGTCCTGTGATGTCGGTATAAGCCTCCACGCCCGTGCGCTCTTTAACTGAGTTAATGGCGTTGGTGAGCCGCCCATCTCTGTCATTCTTCTTCACATCTAAAACACTGCCAATCAACACGCCATTGATGACAAGCCCTTTAATCGTGCCCGATTGCACGGGTTGCCCCCCCGTCCCTATGACAACAGCCGATGCACGCACACCTAAGGTATTGGAGTTTTTATTGATCACCTCAACCAAAGCTCCTAGCCCTGTGCCCGCACTTGTGGAGATTTTAACCGACTCTAATTTAAAGTCGTTCACGGCGTTGGCTTGTTTAAAGTTTAGGGTCACCTCTTGCAGGTTATGCGCCCCTGCGCTCACCTCCATGCCCGCCCGATCGATGGCTGAGGTTTCAAGGCGCACATGCCCAATTTTATCTGAGCCTGTGGGTCCAATGGAGGCTTTGATCGTGGTGTTGGAGTAGGCTCCAATTTGAAACTCTTTGTTAGAGAAACTGCCGGCTAAGAGCTCTTGACCATTAAAGCTAGTCGTATCAGCGATGTTATCTAGCTCTTCCAAGAGGCGCAAAATATCGCTTTGCAACGCCTTTCTGGTTTCGGTGGTTTGCCCATCTTGGGCAGCTTGCACCGCCTTGGTTTTGACCGTGTCTAGGATTTTAATTTGCTCATCCATCGCCTTGTCGGCGGTTTGGACGATCCCGATCGCATCGTTTGCATTCCGGATAGCTTGACCTAAGCTCGCGCTTTGGCTGCGCAAACTATCGGCGATCGCCATCCCTGAAGCGTCGTCCGCTGCTTTGTTGATGCGTAGCCCTGAGCTCAATTTTTCTAAAGAACTCGCTAAATCTCTATTGTTGCGCACCCCGATGGTGTGCGCGTTTAAAGCCGCGACATTAGTGTTGATCCGAAAACTCATCTTTGCATCCTTTGCTAATTGTTATGTCCACAACTAAGCAAGGGCTGTTCCATTTTTGAGGCTTGGGTTTTAAGCAATAAACCCCTTAAAAATGTTCTATAATGCGATTAATAATTAGAAATACCACATTAAAGAGTTTTGCATGCAAAAAAAGCTCATCATTGTAGAATCCCCCACCAAAGCCAAGACCATCGCTAACTTCCTAGACTCTAGCTACCAAGTCATCGCATCTAAGGGGCATGTGCGGGATTTAAGCAAGTACGCCATGGGGATCAGCATTCAAGAGGACAAATTTTACCCTAAGTACGCCGTGTGTAAGGACCACGAGGACATAGTCGCCCAAATCTTAAGCCTTGCCAAGAGCGCGGCGCAGATTTACATTGCCACCGATGAGGACAGAGAGGGCGAGGCGATCGGCTACCACATCGCCTATTTGATTAAAGAACAGAAAAATAAAAAAAAGAAATCCAGCGCCACCCAAGAGATCGCTGACTTGGAGAGCCAAACCCAGCAACCCACTAATAACCCCGTTTTCACCCTGCCGCGCATTGTGTTTCATGAAATCACAAAATCCGCTATTTTGCACGCCCTAGAAAACCCCAAGACCCTAGACATCTATAAAATCAACGCCCAGTTAGCTAGGCGCTTGCTCGATCGCATCGTTGGCTTTAGCTTAAGCGCGCTCTTGGCGCATAAAATCTCAAGGGGCATGAGCGCGGGGCGGGTGCAAAGCGCGGCGCTAAAAATTGTCGTGGATCGAGAAAGAGAGATTCAAGCTTTCAAGCCCATCATTTACTACAACATTGAGGGGGATTTTAAAGGCATCCACGCCAGCCTAGACACCTACAAGGGCGCAAAGGTTAAAAGCCAAAGCTTGAGAGACAAAGAAGAAGCCCTTCAAATGTGCGCCTTTCTTAAAGAGCAGAGTTATAGCGTGCAAGAAGTGGTGCAGAAAAACAAAGTCTCCCCCAGTCCCCCCCCTTTTATGACCTCCACCCTGCAACAGAGCGCATCCACGAATCTAGGCTATGGCCCCTCCAAGACCATGGGCATCGCGCAAAAACTCTATGAGGGCGTGGCAACTCCTGAGGGGGTGAGTGGGGTCATCACCTACATGCGCACAGATAGCCTCAACATTGCCAAAGAGGCCAAAGACGCAGCTAAAGACTACATCAAAGCCACCTATGGGGACAAGTATCTGCCCAAAACCCCTAAAATCTACGCGTCTAAAAACAAGGCCGCCCAAGAGGCGCACGAGGCGATCCGCCCTACGAATTTAAGTTTCACCCCCGCCTTAGCTAAGGAGTATTTAAAACCCGAAGAGCATAAACTCTACACCTTGATTTACCAACGTTTTTTGGCTTCGCAAATGGCGGACGCGCTCTTTGAACAACAAAGCGTGTCTATTGGCTGTGAAAACGCCACTTTTAAAGCCAGTGGGCGTAAATTGGTCTTTGAGGGCTATTTAAAGGTGCTGCAAGAAAAGAGCGAGGACAAACTCCTACCCCCCCTGCAAGAAGGGCAAGCCTTGCAACTAAGCCACATTAACGCCAAAGAGTGCAGCACCGAGGCTCCCCCCCGCTACTCGGAGGCCTCGCTTGTCAAAACCCTAGAGAGTCTAGGCATCGGCAGGCCCAGCACCTACGCCCCCACCATCGCCCTGCTCATCAACCGCGACTATGTCGTGCTCGAGAAAAAGCAACTTACCCCCACAGAGAACGCCTTCGTGGTGGTGGGTGTTTTAGAAAAGCACTTCACCAACATCGTGGACGCGGCTTTTAGCGCCAGTTTGGAGGACAAACTAGATGCGATCGCCAGCTCTAAGACTTCGTGGCAACAAATGCTCTTGGAGTTTTACACCCCCTTCATGCACCAAATCCAAGAGGGCAAGGAACAAATAGTCTCTCAAAAGGTGAGCGTGCCCACAGGGCTTTTTTGTCCGCAGTGCGGGGCCCCGCTTGTGGAGCGCAAGAGCCGCTTTGGCGCGTTTGTGGCGTGCAGCGCCTACCCTAAGTGCAAATTCATCCAAGTCCCCCAAGAAAGCACAGAAGAACACCCCCCTTGTGAGAAATGCGGATCGCCCATGGTGTTTAAGAGGGGGCGTTTTGGGCAGTTCTTGGCCTGCAGCGCGTATCCTAAGTGTAAGAACATCCGCCAAGAAGCCCCAAAACAAGAGGACACACTCTTTAAATGCCCCGAGTGTGGGGGGCAGATCGTGCAAAAAAGAAGCAAAAAGGGGGGTTTTTTTGGCTGCAACAATTACCCCACGTGCCGCTTTTTAACCAGCTACCCGCCCATTGACAAGCCCTGCCCTGAGTGCGGGTATCTCATGGTCTATAAAGCCTACAAGAAAAAGCCCAGCGTCAACACTTGTCTAAAGTGCAAGTTCAGCGAAGAAGTGGCGCAACTTGTTTAACCCCATCTTTGGTCCGCTCAAATCCCGCCGTTTCGGGTGGTCTTTAGGCATCGATGTGTCGGGGCAAGCCAAGCAGTGCAATTTTGATTGTTTATATTGTGAGCTTGTGGCTAAAAAGCCCCAAGAGCACATGCAAGACATTTTAGCCCCTACTCTCATCTTAAACGCCCTAAAGTCCGCCTTAGACAAGCTCGAAAGCCCTTTAGATGTCTGCACCACCACCGCCAATGGCGAGCCGACTTTGTATCCGTATTTAAAAGATTTGATTGTGGGCATGCAGGGCTTGATCCCCAAAGGGGTGCAGACCTTGATTTTAAGCAATGGCTCTAGATTTGGCGTGTCTGAAGTGCAAGAGGCGTTGGTGCATTACGACATTGTCAAGTTCTCTTTAGATGCCATTTGGCCAAAGGTTTTTAGCCGTATCGATCGCCCACATAAAGATTTATCCTTAGCAAAAATCTTAGAAGGGGTTTTAGACTTTGCTCCCAAGTATGGCGGCTTTTTGGTGGCAGAGGTGCTCTTGGTGGCGGGGGTCAATGACAACCCTGCGCATATCAAGGACCTAGCAGATTTTTTAAGGCAAGTGCCCAACTTAAGGCGCATAGACTTAAGCACGATCGATCGCCCCCCCGCACACCAAGCCAAGCCCCTAGAGCCCGCTAAGTTGCAGGAATTGATGGCGCATTTCCAAGGCTTGCCCTTGAGTTTGCCTAAGCGGGTTTTAGAGCAAACCCAAGTGCCCAGCAGCAAGGAGGCGTTTTTGGAGTTATTGAGGTGCCGCCCTTTGAGCGTAGAAGAGGCGCGGTGTTATTTGAGTGCAAGGCAACTACAAGAGTTGCAAGAAATGGGGGCACTGCAAACCAAGCAGGTAGGGCAAATACATTTTTATTATCACCCATAAGGTTACTTTGATATGGTATAATCCCAAAAAACTTAAGGACATTCCATGAAAATACGCGCCTTGTTAGTGGCTGTTGTTCTTGTCGGTGGGCTTTACGCTTTAGAACACACCAGCCACAAAAAACACCAAGAGAGAACCGAGAAAGCACTGCTAAGCGACACGCAAATTGGGCTAAGAAAAGCCCCCCTAGAGAACGAACACGATCTAGAGTTGCAAGATTACAGCTTCCACAAAAACCCCCCGGGCGAGAGCCAACGCTTTGAGCGCGCCTATGAGAACGCCCCACCCATGATCCCGCATGACACTACCGGGTTGCTGCCCATCACCAAGGACAATAACCAATGTCTAGGTTGCCACATGCCCGATGTCGCTCCCACGGTGGGCGCAACCCCCGTGCCCGCTTCGCATTTGTTCGACTTTAGGCACAACCGCCCCACGCCTAACCACAGTGTGAGCGATGCCCGCTTTAACTGCACGCAGTGCCACGCTCCCCAGGCCAATGCCGCCCCTTTGGTGAAAAACAACTTCAAACCCGTGTTTAGCAATAAAAAGCTCGAGTTCCGCTCGGATTTTATGGATGTCGTGAATGTGGGGGTGAAAGATTTAAGCAAGACAAACAAAACAAAGTCAAACTCTAAATAATGACCGTCGTTAAGACTTTTCGGTGTCTAAGTATGGTTGCCTTTCTTGGGGGGTGTTGGGTGGGCGTGCCTAAGGATGTGGACGCTAAACTGCCCGACATCGACACCTTAAACGAATGCGGCGAGATGAAAAACGAGTGCGTGGGCAATAAGAATGGCGACATTGCCAAAGAGTCTAAACCCGTGCATTATGGTGCTTTCAAAAACATCTTTTTAGCGGGGGTCAAGCTTGCGCACGGCGGAAAGTTCGCCCTCTCTGCCTTGCCCCCCACAGGGGCGGGTTATATCCCCTACAATCCCATGATGTATCCTATGGGGATGTATCCAATGGGCATGTATCCTTATGGTCTATATCCAATGGGAATGTCTCCAATGGGCATGTATCCTATGGGGATGTATCCCATGATGAGTGCCATGCCCATGATGTATGGTCCTTGGTGGTGAAAGACCAAAGGTTTTTTATCAAAGCCGTGGACTTTTCATCTGCCTTATGAATCTCAAGTTTGAGTCTTAAGAAAGCCTTTGTTTCGCCCAAAGCTTTTAGAGGGGTTTTGAGTGGGCTCTAATGCTGAACAAGTGGGGCTTTTGGATTTTAAAAGCCACGCTTTATTACCCTACAACTTTTATTAAAATTTTAGCAAATGTAAAAAGGTTATCCATGTCCTTAAAATATGTCAATGGTGGGGTTATGAGAGTGAATCATAAAAACCATCTGGATGCTTACTACACCAAACCTAAGATTGCCAAACAACTTTTCAACACGGCTCAAAAAATCATTGCCAAATACGAAAACCTAGACAAATACACTTGGCTAGAGCCTAGTGTAGGGAGGGGTGTTTTTACAATCTCTTACCTAAATCTAAAATTGGGGTGGATTTTTGAGAAAAAGGCAAACTTCTATCTCTCCAGCACCTTTTTTAAACAAACCGCTGTTGTGCCTGACTTCTCTCAAGTGAACTACAAAAGCGGAGTCGCCATTATCTATCACGAAAGCGCCCCCAAAGATAAACTAGACACGCTTTTTTTAAACGCTAATTAAGGATCGGTCCATGCAACAAGCACACAACAACCTAAGTCAAGAGCTTAAAGCCACTAAACGCGCCCACAGATTGTTTTTATCTGTGTTGGAGGATATGGGGGGGTGATTTAACCCCCTTTAAAGAAGAGTTAGAAGACTTAAGCACCAAGTTTAACCAACTCTTAGACACACTTGCCACTTTTGGCAAATCTTTAGAAAACATCTATAACCAAGGCGTAGAGGACGATACAGAGTTAGAAAACTCTCTAGCGTGATTTAAAAAACTCAAAGTCAAAACAAACACGGCTTTAAATGCACTAAGATCGAGTACAGAAAGCACCCAAGCCCTAGAGCAAGCTAACATTTTATCTAAATCCTTAGAGGATTTAGAAAATTTATTGCAAGCTTTGCAAGAAAGCCACGCAAATTTATTGCAGGGCACTAACCAAAACCCCACACAAGCAACCCAAACAGAACAAGCCCCACAAACAACACAAACAACCCAATCTTCAAATACCCCTGAAGTTAAACCTTTATGGAAATACGGCGCAAACACCCTGCAAGCCTTTAAAGATTATATGCAAGCCAAAGACTTGGGGAGTGATGGGGCTTGGCTAGAATTAGGTAAGATGGCAGTGGAGGGCATTGTGCTATATCCGGATAATAATGTGGCCATGCGTTGTTTTGAAAAAGCCATAGAGTTAGGCTCCGTGCAGGCAATGGTGGAGCTTGGAAAAATTTATATGGAAAATGGAGACACGCAAATAGTGGAATATGGGAGTGGGGAGGTGTTAGAGGGGGTCGTTGTAGAAAGGGGGCTTTCTAGTTGCGAGGATGAGATCGACCCTGATGTTGAAAGCTACAAAGAGTTTTTAGAACATTGCCATGTGTTTGCCGACAAAAAGGTGCAAAATTGTCACCAAAAAGCCAAAGAGCTTTTTGAAAAGGCAGGGGAGCTAGGTGAAGGGCGGGCTTACCGCCATTTGGGCGAGTTGTACCGCCGATACAATAATTTTGGCGAAACAGATGAGGGTTCTAAAGCCAAATCTTACGAGTATTACAAAAAGGCAGTAGAGTTATTCAAACGCCAAGCCAAGCAGGGCGACACAGAAGCGTGGGCTGAGATGGGGCAAGCCTTTGTCAATCGACTTCGGCTGGCAAGCAAAGAGGATCAGGAGTACGAAGATGAGAGTTTGGTGGAAAAAGCCATAGAGGCGTTTCAAAAGGCAATAGACCTTGATTGCCATGTCGGGTGTTATTATTTGGGGCAATTTTATACCTACATTAGATGTTTTAATGGGCATGAGAGCGAGCAAGAGGAGCAAAACTCTATCCAAGCCTATAAAAAGGGCATCCAACTAGGGAGCGGACTTTGCGCGAGACAACTTGTGTTCGACCACGCCACACGAGGGTTTAACCCCCTTACGCTCGCTTTCACGGAGGGCAAATCCAAGCCAGAAATCATACAATTTTATTATTTTGAAGCGTTCGACCAAGCCATTAAGTGGCTTAAAATGGCGGTGTCTTATCGGCATTACAAAGCCTTACTCGATCTTTTGGAATACCTAGCCACCCAGCCCTACCTAGCCAAAGAATACGGCTTTGAGGAGGAGGAGCAAAAACGCTTGAATCAATACAAACGGGACTATGACACTTACCGCAAATTCACTAGAGAATTAGGTCCTAAACATTGGCACTTTTACTGCAGTTCTGGAGGTGTCTTTAACCCCAAAGGGTTTTTAGGGCATGGCGTGAGTGCTTGGCGTTTGCTTACGGGCACTTTGTCCTAAGTTTAGCAAGCCACACTAGGGCGCGGTATGGGCTCTTTTAGCACTAGCAAGTGCTTTTTGGAGTTTACAGCACATACATAAAGGGGGTAGCTCTCCTGCAACCCAAAAACTACCCATAAAAGATTCTAAATAAACTAATCTTAACAACGCACTAAGTTTAGTTAATTTGATAAACGATTTAACCACCCACCTAAAGCACATCACTCCAAACCCTCTAATTAAAAGGATGCAATGTCCCTTCAACCCCCTAGAAGGGCTAAGTCAAAAAACTTGAAAGAAGCTAAAAACCATCTTTATTGAATTGAAGACAACCACTCCATTTAAAAGTGGCTCAATTTTACAGGCATTGCTCTAAACCCCCACATCCTCCCACTCTGCGCGTTTGGCTAAAAACTCCCTAGCTAAACCTTGTGCGCCCTCTAAAGAGTGGCTAGCCGCCCAGCCGCATTGGATTTCATTGCACGCGGGCACTTCCTTAGCCTGCAGCACATCGTGCATGGTTTTCTCCAACAAGTCTAAAATCTCGGCGCGGTTGTCGTGGTTTAAGACCATCAAATAAAAACCCGTTTGGCAGCCCATGGGCGAGAAATCCAAGACATAGTCGGCATGGTTACGGATTAACTCCGCCACCAAATGCTCTAAAGAGTGTAAGCTTGGCATGTCCATGTGTGCCTTGTTAGGCTGTTTTAAACGCACATCGTATTTAACGATCACATCGCCCCCAGTACCCACTTTGCGCCCCGCCACCCGTACATAGGGGGCTTTGACTTTTCTATGGTCTAAATTAAAACTTTCTACATTGGCTTTTTTCATTGGCTATCCTTTCAATGCTTGCTCTAAATCTTCGATCAAATCCTCTATATCCTCAATGCCTACAGAGAGGCGCACCAAACCATCGGTAACCCCCGCTTTTAAGCGTTGTTCTTTGGGGATACAGGCATGGGTCATTAAGGCGGGCACGCTCACCAAACTCTCCACTCCGCCCAAACTCTCAGCAAGGGCAAAAATTTTCAAGCTCTCGATAAACGCCACCGCCCTACTTTCATCCTTGAGCGTGAAAGAGAGCATGCCGCCAAAGCCGCGCATTTGGGCTTTAGCGAGGGCGTGGTGGGGGTGGCTTTCTAATCCGGGGTAATAGACTTTTTGCACTTTGGGGTGGGTTTGTAGAAACTTTGCCACACTTAGGGCATTTTTCTCATGCGCTTGCATGCGCACGGCTAGGGTCTTAATGCCCCTTTGTATCAGCCAGCTATCTTGTGGCCCTAATACCCCCCCAATGGCGTTTTGCAAAAAACCGATTTCTTGGGCTAGTTTTTGGCTATTTGTGGTTACAAGCCCAGCCACCACATCGCTGTGTCCACCTAGATACTTAGTCGCGCTGTGCACCACAATGTCCGCCCCCAAGCTTAAAGGGTTTTGTAAATAGGGAGTGGCAAAGGTGTTGTCCACAATGCTGATAAGCTTGTGCTCTTTAGCAAGGGTGGCGCATTTTTGAAGGTCGGTGATTTTTAAAAGTGGGTTGCTGGGGGTCTCTAAATAAAGGGCTTTGGTGTTGGGCTGAATAGCCGCCTTAATTTGCGCCGGGTCGCTGCTATCAATTAAGGTATAAGTGAGCCCCGTTTTAGACATCACTTGGTTAAAAAGCCTAAAAGTGCCCCCATAGACATCATCACCCAGCAAGACATGATCCCCGCTTTGAAAGAGTGCAAGGGTGGCATGGATGCCCGCTAGCCCTGAAGCAAAAGCAAAGCCTTTTACCCCTCCCTCTAAAGCGGCAATCAACTCCTCTAGAGCAAAACGGGTGGGGTTGCCTGAGCGCGAGTATTCATAGCCCTTGTGTTGCCCGACTTTTTCTTGGTGGTAAGTGGAGGTTTGGTAAATGGGCACACTCACCGCCCCCGTGGCCGTATCCTCGCTAATGCCGCCGTGGATGCATTTGGTTTGTAAGCGCATGGTTGTCCTTTAAGTGTTGTAGATCCCCTTAGACAAATAGCGATCCGCCTTGTCGGGGAAAATCGTTAAAATGTGGCTCTCTTCAGGTAGCCTTTGTGCCTCCCTTAAAGCCGCCGCAAAAGCCGCCCCGCTGGAGCTGCCCACTAAGAGCCCGTGTTTTTTAGCAAGCTCCCTTGTGTAAAGAAAGCCCTCTTCATCGCTAATGGTTTCAAAGCCGTCAATGCTTAGGTCTTTAAAAAAGGGGGGGATAAACTCCACCCCGATGCCCTCAATTTCATGCGGGTGCTCCTTGCCCCCGTTTAAAATCGAGCCCTCGGGTTCTACACCCACCAAGCGGATATGCGGCATTTTCTCTTTAAGGTAGGTCGCCACGCCCGCAAAGGTCCCCCCGCTGCCAATCCCGGCTACAAAGCTGGTGATTTGTGTGCCCAGCTCGCTAAAAATTTCGGGGGCCAGGCTGTGGATGTAGGCCTTGGGGTTAGCAGGATTTTCAAATTGTAGGGGTAGGTAGCTGTGCTTAACCTCTTGAGCGAGCTCTTTAGCTTTGGCAATCGCCCCTTTAATGCCCTCTTGGCTAGGCGTGTTGATGACCTTTGCCCCTAGGGCTTTCATGAGCTGTTGCTTTTCTAGGCTGAATTTCTCGGGCACGACGAAGATGGTCTTTAATTTATGCTCTAGAGCCACAAGGGCTAGGGCGATGCCCGTGTTGCCGGCGGTGGGCTCTATGATCGTGGTTTTCTCTGTGATAAGCCCCGACTTTAGCCCCTCGGCGATTAAATACTTAGCTAGGCGGTCTTTCACGCTCCCGCCCGGGTTTAAATGCTCTAATTTGGCGTAAATGCACGAGTTTTTAGGCAGGGGGTGGTCGTGGTGGGTGAATTTAAAAAGGGGGGTAAAGCCGATGAGTGCGCCCATTTGTTGGACTAGCATGCACTTCCTTAAAGTTAGCAATAACCCCTATTGTAGCCTTGTAACCTTATTTTAAGCCCAAGTGGGGATTTGTAAAAGTTTTATGCTTTCCATTTGTTACGATACAAATTAAAAAAGACTCTCCCTAAACTTTGGCTAAGGGCGAGTGGAACATAGAGAGCTGGGTAAATTTATGGACTTTTTGTGAAAAAATCTAGTCGGGGACAATGGCATGCTAGTGGACATGACTTTCTTGCCCCGCATTAAAGAGGGATTTAACAAGCGAAGAGATGTCTTAGAGTTTTTAGTAGGTTTTTGCAAGTCTACAGATCTGCTGACAAATGCTTCCATGCACTACACGATGCCATGTTTACAAACCAGAGGATATACGAGAATTGCTGATCCAATAGCTTATACTAGAACATAGGGCAAAACGCCCCATATAAACACCATTGCCGACCACAAATAACCCTATGTTTAGAGATGAAGTTTTACCCCTTCCTTTTCTCCACAATCTCTTTAGCGATGTTGGCGGGGACTTCGCCGTAATGGTCGAACTCCATAGAGTAAGTCCCCCGCCCTTGGGTGGCAGAGCGCAAGTCAGTGGAGTAGCCAAACATTTCCACTAAGGGCACGAAAGCATTCACGATTTTAAGCCCTAATCTGTCGTCCATTGCGTTGATTTGCCCTCTGCGGCGGTTTAAATCCCCAATCACATCACCCATATACTCCTCGGGCACTTCTACTTCCACTTTCATCATGGGCTCTAAAAGCACAGGATTGGCCGCACGGCAAGCCTCTTTAAACGCCATAGACCCGGCGATTTTAAACGCCATTTCCGACGAATCCACTTCGTGGTAACTGCCATCGTAAAGCGTTACTTTAAAATCCACGACAGGGTAGCCGGCAAGCACCCCACTTTGCATCGCCTCTTGGATGCCCTTATCCACAGCCGGGATGTATTCTTTGGGGATCACGCCCCCGCTGATCTCATTGACAAACTCATAGCCGGTGCCGGGTTCTTTAGGCTCAAGCTTGATGAAGACATGCCCGTATTGCCCCCGTCCGCCAGATTGTTTGGCGTATTTGTGCTCTTTTTGCACCGCACTGCGGATCGTTTCTCTAAAGGCGACTTGGGGTTGGCCCACTTCCGCCTCCACTTTAAACTCGCGTTTCAAACGATCCACGATGATTTCAAGGTGCAATTCACCCATACCGCCGATCAAGGTTTGCCCGGTTTCTTCTTGGGTCATCACCCTAAAGCTGGGGTCTTCCTCAGCAAGTTTTCCTAAAGCCACGCCCATTTTTTCTTGATCAGCCTTGGTTTTAGGCTCTACGGCAATGTGGATCACGGGCTCAGGGAACTCCATGCGTTCTAAGATCACGGGGTCTTTTTCACTGCAAAGGGTGTCGCCGGTTAAAGTGTCTTTCAAGCCCACAAAGGCGCAAATTTCGCCGGCATAGACTTCTTTAATGTCCTCTCGCTTGTTGGAGTGCATTTTTAAGAGCCGCCCCACGCGTTCTTTTTTGTCCTTCGTGGAGTTGTAAATGTAACTGCCCGACTCCAAATTGCCCCGATATACCCGCACAAAGGTGAGTTGCCCCACGAAGGGGTCGGTCATGATTTTAAAGGCAAGCCCGGCAAATTCGCCCGCATCCCCACTTTGCACATGGACTTCTTCCTCGCTTTTAGGGTCCACGCCTTTAATGTCGGCCACTTCTGTAGGGGCGGGTAGGTAGTCGATCACCGCATCTAGCAAGGTTTGCACGCCCTTATTTTTAAAAGATGAGCCACAGAGCATGGGGATTAAGGACATGTTCAAGCACCCGGTTTTAATGCCCTTTTTGATCTCTTCTTCACTGAGTGCCTCGCCGGCTAGATATTTTTCCATCAAGGCTTCGTCTTGCTCGGCAACCGCTTCTAAGAGTTTGTCGCGGTATTCTTGGGCTTTGGCTTGCAAGTCGCTAGGGATCTCCTGCACTTCGTATTTCGCCCCCATCGCCTCGTTGTTCCAAACAATCGCTTTCATAGCGACTAGGTCGATCACGCCGATGAAGGTGTCCTCCGCGCCGATGGGGATGTTGATGGGCACGGGGTTGGCTTTTAGGCGTTCTCTAATTTGGTTTTCTACATTGTAGAAATTCGCCCCAATGCGGTCCATTTTATTCACAAACACAATGCGGGGCACGCCGTATTTATTCGCCTGTCGCCACACGGTTTCGCTTTGGGGTTGCACCCCACCCACAGAGCAGAACACGCCCACAGCCCCGTCCAGCACCCGCATGGAGCGCTCGACTTCGATCGTGAAATCCACATGTCCGGGGGTGTCGATCAAGTTGATTTGGTGGTCTTTCCAAAAGCAAGTGGTCGCGGCGGAGGTGATGGTGATCCCTCTTTCTTTCTCTTGCTCCATCCAGTCCATCGTGGCCGCGCCGTCGTGCACCTCGCCGATTTTGTGGCTCACGCCTGTATAAAACAAAATCCGCTCGGAGGTCGTGGTTTTGCCCGCATCGATGTGGGCGGCGATGCCGATGTTTCTAATTTTTTCTAAAGGGGTTTTGCGTGCCATTTGCCCCCCTTACCAGCGGTAATGCGCAAAGGCTTTGTTCGCCTCTGCCATTTTGTGGATGTCCTCTTTTTTCTTAAACGCCGCCCCCTTGTCGCTGGACGCGTCCATCAGCTCATTTGCGAGTTTATCCACCATCATGCGCTCATTGCGTTTTCTAGTCGCCTCTAAAATCCAGCGGATCGACAAGGATTGTTGGCGTGCGGGGCGTACCTCTACGGGGACTTGGTAAGTCGCCCCCCCCACGCGGCGCGATCTCACTTCTACAAGGGGTTTGACATTTTCCAACGCCTTTTCAAAGACCTCAATGCCCTTTTCTCCGCTCTTTTCTTCGATTTTATTCAAGGCGGCGTAAATGATCTTTTCTGCCACGCTGCGTTTGCCGTCATACATCATTTTGTTGATGAATTTCGTCACAACCTTGCTGTTGTAGACGGGATCGCCCAACACTTCCCTAATGGGTGCTCTTTTTCTTCTCATCTCTTCCCTTTACTTTTTCTTCTTGTCAGTCCCGGCTGCGGCCCCGGCTTTGGCTTTTTTCGCCCCGTATTTGCTGCGTGAAACGGTACGTTTATTCACGCCAGCCGTGTCTAGCGCCCCGCGTACGATGTGGTATTTCACCCCGGGCAAGTCTTTCACCCTACCGCCTCTCACCAACACGATGGAGTGCTCTTGTAGGTTATGCCCCTCGCCGGGGATGTAGCTGATCACTTCAAATTTGCTCGTGAGGCGCACTTTGGCAACTTTCCTCAAGGCGGAGTTAGGTTTTTTAGGGGTGGTGGTATAAACCCGTGTGCAAACGCCCCTTCTTTGGGGGCACTCAACCAAGGCGGGGGACTTGGTTTTTTTAAGGATTTTTTTCCTTTCCTTCCTGATGAGCTGGTTTATGGTTGGCACTCTTGTCCTTTATCTGTAATTTTTGCATGATAAAAGGGTTATTATAACATTAAAAATCTTTAATGCGTCTTAGCCTACTTGGCCTAGCGGAAGTTTAAGCGCTGGATGAGCTCCTTATTTTTATTGATGTGGGCTTTGACTTCGTCGATCTGCTGTTGGATGGTCTGTAAATCCTGCAAACTCTGCTAGGCGATGTTCTTCATTTGTTGCGACTGCGTGCCTAGAGTCGCCATAACCTTACTCAGCTCACCCAAGCTAGCGTTGTTTTCATTTAAGGAGTCTAACACAGCCTTAGACGCCCCCTCGATGTTTTTCACCGCCCCATTCATAGAAGAAAAGGCGCTTTGGATTTCCTCTAAGCGTTGTTGCACATTATTCGATGCTCTTCTACCATTCTTGAATTTTGTTCTAAGCATCAGCTTGCACACATTTACCCTTAGCTGCCTCAATGCTCGCACAGGCTAGAATAGAGTTAAAACTCCCCTTGGTCACTTTTTTAAAATTTTTGAGAATATGTTCCACCACTTGGGCGATGCGCTTAGGGTGATAAACATCTGCTTCGCTTTTTAGCTCTATGTCTGTATTTATATCATGGTAGTTAAGAAGCGCAATAGATTTTTATTATGGATGGCATCCACGATCGTGTAATGGTGCAATTCCCTACCAAACTGCGCCTTTTTCCGTTCACGGTGCGATGCAAAGGATCTTGATTGTAACTAATCCCCTAACATCCTCTCCACGATCTCTACATGCTTTTGCATGCTCTCTTTAAAATCAAAGAGTTTAGCCCTCTCTAGACCTTTTTTAATGCATTCTTGGCGTAGAAATTCATCTGTTAGGGCAATCTCTAATTGTCTAGCGATGTCTGCGACACTATATGGATTGCAATAAACTCCGGCATCGCCTAAAATCTCGGGCATGCAAGAAACATCGCTAGCTAAGACCACACAAGAGGCGCGCATCGCCTCCACCATAGGCAAGCCAAAACCCTCAGCAAAACTCCCCCACCACAGCAAGCGGGCATTGGCGTATAGGGTTTGCAATAAACCATCAGAAACATAGTTTAAATTGATGATGAAGTCTTGACTAAAATATTGCTTATCATATTCATCTATGTCGTTGGGTGCGCCTGTGAGGACAATTTTAAAACGACTTTGCAATTCCTGCGACAAGAGTCTAAAGGCATCGATGAGACCACGTACATTACGCCGTTTGGCTTTGGCTCCCACCACCAAGATAAATTCTCCTAAATGCGGTGGCAGTGGTTCTAAATGCTGTTCTCTATATTCTCTTGAGCCATGGTAGATCACATGCACCTTTTCTTTAGGAAAGCCAAATGTTTTTAAAATATCTGCTCTCACACACTCGCTAAAACAAATCGCCTCTGTGTAGGTGCGCATGATGGGGAGGACAGCTTCCCTCCAGAATATTTTCATCTCTTGGCTAATGAGCCATGCTTTTTCATCGCATAAAGGTAAATCGTGGATACAGCCCAAAGTTTTTTGGGCATTGAAAGAAACCCCTTCATACGAGGGTTCTATGTAGAGATCAAAAAACCTTTTTCTATTGCGTTTAGCTCTTTGTTTTTTTAAAAAGTTCAAAAAACAATACTTTAAAGATAAATAGAGCTTTTGATTTAAAATAACTTTAGATGGTTTGATTAAAGATAGTTTAATTAAATGAATAAACTTCTTTTTTAGTCGTGTGTTAGAAGAGTCTCGTTCGCTTAACCATGCTCGTAGGTTTGGATAAAATTTGCCATCACCATAAATCGTGATGTTGATATCTTTTTTGCCCTCGAAATGCTTTTCCAAAGTTTCAATAAAGATTAGAGCATACACACCTAAGCCTGTTAAATCCCCCTTGATAACCGATGCATTAAAAACAATCTCTTTCAAAAAACCTCCAAACCGGATACAAAATTTGACATTCATTGTACCAAAAATTCTTCCGCGGTCTTTGTATGGTTTACATGCTCTCTCTTAATGTTATAAAAGCCTTTATTGCTTTGGAACTAGGGCTGAACTTTTTGTCTTTGCATGCCAATGCATCTATAAGAATTTTAGGGCGATAAACGCAAAAATGTTGATCGCCATACCCATAGAACTTTTCTTAAGGATGATCACGGATGAAGAAAGCCTAACTACCTCTGTGGTTGAATGCTCCACACTTTGCTTTTTTAGCCATGCCTTATCAATTTTTTAAGATTGTCTTCCATTTCACTTAAAAGTTTCAAGCGTTTTCTGTGGATAGCGCGTCTTTTTTGTGGATAATGTGAGATGTCTTTTTGGGTGTGGGGTAGATTGTAATATGTGCGTCCCTCAATCTCCACTAAATCCGCCCCGCGCTTCATAAAGAGATCGTCATAATTGCGTGCGAGCTCCCCATATTTCGCATAGGCAATTTGTCCTGCATTGGGGATTCCAAGAGTTTTATCTAGCCCTAAGACTCTAGTGAGGACTATTTGCAATTCTATAAGAAAAAAGACCGGCTGGCAACAACAATACTTGTCCAAAAATCTAATGTGTTCTTGTTCCAACCCTAGTTTTCCCTGCACACCACCAATAAGCAAGTGTGATTGGGGGGTGATGCACAACGAAGAAACATATACATATGTGGAAACATTGTCTTTTGTGTAAGAAATTTCTAGTGCTAGAAAGCCCTCTGTGTAAAAAAGGCGTTTTCGCTGGGT
Source organism: Helicobacter sp. NHP22-001 (assembly GCF_030270165.1). Taxonomy (NCBI): domain Bacteria; kingdom Pseudomonadati; phylum Campylobacterota; class Epsilonproteobacteria; order Campylobacterales; family Helicobacteraceae; genus Helicobacter; species Helicobacter sp. NHP22-001. The sequence goes on from NZ_BSWS01000003.1 coordinate 90,339, forward strand.
TTTAAAACAAAAAGAATATTCCCCCCCCCCCCCCGCATCTTTTAAAGTGTAAAACTCCACACTCTGTAAGGCTAAAAAATCTACAAACCTATCACATATCCGTATCTGTAAATTTTGTAGGAATTTTAAGTTAAACACGATCCATTCCATACGCTCTGCATGGGTGAGTCGGGAATCTGCAAACCACTGAGAGGTGTTCTCCATTTCTATCACGGGGTTTTGAGGAGCATGGGCAAGAGGGAGAGGAACGAGAGCCAAAAATGTTTCCCTAGAAATTTCGTGTTTTTGTAGCCAAACCACCACACGCTCTCCCATTTTCAGCCAAATTTTAAAATTCAAATCACGATCATCCACCATCTGTTGCAAAATTTTGGCATTTAAATCATGATCGCGCCGAGCAAACCACCATAGAGCCCGCATGGTCCTTAAAAAACTAGCCCTACATATGTTGGGGAAAAGACGCAACATTGCCCGAAAACCCAAAAGCATTAAACGCCCCAAAAGTAATTTAAATCTCAAAAAATCTCCCTATCCTATATTGTAACACCACTAATTCTTCGACCCCTAGATGAAAGCTCAATAAAAACTTGTAAGCCACAAAACTTTCCAGCTTGGCTATGAGAACCCTAGCAGAATCGAACAAAACAGCATCGCCACACAGACATATTCCGCCGCTAAAACACTCTTACGATAATATCTTAGAGTTATAGTGAAGTACCCAAATGCTAAAGACATTTGGGCTTCCTAGGCTGATGTTGCCCGTAGGGAGAGTTTGGTTCTCACTCTATGTCCCTATAGTAGGGATTTTACAGAGTTTGAGCTCCAACGCATTCCCTACAGGTCTCACACATCATATCTCCAAAGGCGTAACTTTCGGCACTCCCTGCCGTAGGTACGAATGTACAATGAACATTATACCACGAATTAGTGGCATTCATCCCACCCGCTAAAGACAAGTGGGATTTCTGCCAAAGAGTTTTAAAGTGCAATTAATGTAAAAGGGTTTTTGTGCAAAAATACATCTTAAAAACTCAAAGATAAAAGTGTGTTGGTCTTTGGAGCGGATAAGACACAGAAAAGTCTAAACATCGCCACGCTTGAAGTGCTAGCCCAACACTCTATCTTACGCCAAAGTGGGGCTAGATTTATCGCTTAACGACAGCTTTTGGATTGTGCCAAGTGGGAGCAACTACCTATGGCAAGACTTCAATCTCTACGACAACCCCCTTAACACAGCTGTAAGTTTGACCACACTCACGGGGCAAAGCGTAAAAACTAAGTTGCCAACAAGCGGGTTACGGCTTTCTCCTGAACTTACCACAAATGGCATGCTTAAAAAATGTTGGCAAAGAGACGCAACGGGAGAAATCACACCCATTAAGGGGCAAATAGGCACAGAGAGCTATTGCGAACACTACACCGCCCAAGTGGCTAAGACTTTGGGGCTTAACGCCATTGCCTATGATTTAGACAAACAATACAACGAAGTTGTTTGCTGGCTGTTTCAACAAGTACTGAAAGTAAAATGACGGGTTCTTAGCATTCAATGACACACCCCCAGTATTTTCAAGCTAATAAAAACAAGGGCAAGTGTAAGGGCGCTAAAGTCAAACTCAAAACGCCTCAAAAACTTTTTGTAAGTGGGCAGTGTAGTCTTGTAGGTATTGGGGGATTTGGGGGTTTTTGATGACATCGTGGCAGATGAAGGTGGGCAAGGCTTGCATGCCTAAAAATTGATGGGCTTTGTGTAGGTGCAAATACACCCCATCCACGCCCACGCCCTCAAAAAATTCCTCTTTCTTAGTAAAAGCCTCAAGGGGGGCATTCCAAGTGAGTGAAAACATATATTTTTTGCCATGCAAGAGCCCGCCCTTGCCATAATTCTTAGTGGGGGCACTGCGGCTACGGCCATCATTTTTGTAGAGCTTGCCATGCCCGGTGGTGAAAACCTCATCGATGTATTTTTTCACAATCCATGGCTCACCCATCCACCACCCCGCCATTTGCCAAATCAAGGCATCGGCGTTTAAAATCTTAGCCACTTCCTCATCAAGGTTGTAGCCTCGATCGATTTGGGTTTGCTCTATGTTGTGCCCCAAATCTTTTAACACCTGCACGGCGTGGTCGTGCAAAGTGTTGTTTAAACGCCCGAAAGAATGCCCGAACTCTTTAGCCCCGTTAAGTAGTAAAAGTTGTGCCATAAAAACCTCTAGATTCATTTTAATGTATAAAGAAAGTGAAAGGGAATTGGTGTCAAAGGGGGGACTTGAACCCCCGACCTCCGGCTTATGAGACCAGCGCTCTAACCGGCTGAGCTACCTTGACACGAAAAACGCCCATTCTATAAAACTTTTACTTAAATTTTGTTTTAAAGGTGCAAGTCCATGGTTTGGTAGACTTGGTTATAGGCGTTTTTGTAGCGTTGCACGAAGTCATTGTTGATGCCAAAGGCGCGTTTGGCTTGCATTTCTTGCAGGGCTTTAAGGCCGTCTATTTTTTCTTGCGCCTGTTTATCCTTTTGGATTTGCCCACCATAAAAGCTTGTGAGGCTGTAAAGCGATTGGGCGGCGAGGCGTTTTTCATTTTCGTTCATGCCTGCTGTGGCACGCAAGAAGGCATCGTATTCATTATCGCTCATCAGCTCTAGCACTAAAAAGCCATAGGTTTCTCTTCTAAGTCCGTTAGGCTCGGTTTCACTTTTAGAGATTTCCACCACCGCTTCAGGCTTGCTCTCAGCGGGGGCTTGGGGGGCTTGGGGGGCTTGTGCTTGCCCTAGACTTGCAGAGCCTAACAACGCATATAAGGACGGATTGTTTTTGATGTCTTTAACTTCCATGACAAGACCCTTTCAATCAATTTCAACCCTACAAGCAAAAAATGCTCCAAATTATGGTGTATAATGCCCGCATGCAAAATGAAAACCAACTCCCCCGCTTTTTCAGCGCAAACCATGCGCCCATTGACTTTTACTTTAAGAAGTGCGCCCGCGATTTCGTGGTGCAAGAAGAACCCTTGTATGCCTTTAGCCAAAGCGGGGAGCATTTAATCGTCCATGTCCGTAAGAAAGACAAGAGCACTTGGGAAATGTTAGGCCTGCTCTCGCAAGTGCTGGGCTGCAAGATGTCGGTTTTTGGCTACGCGGGGCTTAAAGATAAAAACGCCCTCACTTTCCAATATATCTCCATGCCAAAGACCTATGAAAAAGCCCTATCGCAGCACGCCCAAACCCTCTATGCGCAGGGCATAAAAATTCTAGACACCACCGCCCACACACATAAAATCCGCCTAGGGCATTTAAAGGGCAATCATTTTAGTTTACGCCTTAAAAAGCTCACCCCCCTAAGCGCCCAGAAAATCGCCGAAGTGTTGGAGATTTTGCAAGAAAAGGGGTTTTTAAACTACTTTGGGGCACAACGCTTTGGCAAAAGGGGGGATAATTTCAAGCACGCCACCACGGGCAAGAAAAAGCTTGATAAATTTTTACTCTCCAGCCAGCAAAGTTATTATTTCAATCAGTGGCTAAGCGCAAGGGCGCGCTTAAACGCCTTTATCAATAACTTTAGCCCTCTTGAGATCGCTAAAGAGTATCCTAAAATCCCCCTAGAGCAAGCTAAAGCCCTCAAAGCCCAGCCCCAAGACTTCAAACTCTTAGAGGGCGATGTGCTCTGCCACTACCCCTTTGGCAAATACTTCCACCACAATGCCACAGACTTAAAACAGAACTTAGAACGGCTACAAGCAAAAAGTCTTGTGGCTACGGGGCTGTTGCCCGGCTTTAAAGTCTTAGAGGCGAGGGATTTAGCCGGGGCGTTTGAAGAGCCTTTTAAAAAATCTATCAATTCTTGCGGGGATCGGCGGTTCGCGCTCATTTACCCTAGCGTGGTGGATTTTCTATACCTGCCCCAAGAAGCGCAGGGGCAACTCAAGTTTTTTCTCCCCAAGGGGGCGTATGCTACGATTTTTTTAGAAGAGATCGCCCACCAAGAGTTGTTTAGCTCCGATGTTTGAGGCGTGTTTTCAAGAGCTGTGCTTAAGCGTGGGCGAAGACCCAAGTAGAAAAGGGCTAAAGAACACGCCCGAGCGGGTTAAAACCCTATGGGCGGATTTGATGGCAGGCTACAAACAAGACCCCAAAGAGATTTTAAGTTCTAGCTTGTGTGCGCCCTCAAGTGGACTGGTGGTGCTGCAAAACATAGAGTTTTACAGCGTGTGCGAGCACCATTTGCTGCCCTTCTTTGGGCGGGTGAGTGTAGGGTATTTGCCAAATGCCAAAATCGTGGGGCTGGGGGCGATTGTGCGTCTTGTGGAGTGCTTTTCTCGGCGGTTGCAAATCCAAGAGCGCTTAGGCGCACAGATCGCCAAAAGTTTGCAAGAGTGCTTAGAGCCTAGGGGGGTGGGGGTGTTTTGTGTGGCAAAGCATTTATGTGTCGCCATGCAGGGGGTGCAAAAGCAAGAGAGCGTGCTCAAAACCAGTTGTCGGCTCGGCGCATTTGAAGAGCCTAGCGTGTATGCGGAGTTTTTACAAAGCCTCAGTGTGCCTGTTTAGATAGGCTTAACACCAGCCCTAAAGCCACAGAGTTAGCCAAAAGCGAGCTGCCCCCATAGCTTAAAAAGGGCACAGCGATGCCTTTAATGGGGATGATCCCGCTCACTCCAAAGGCGTTGATGATGAAAGAAAAGGCGATGAGTAAAGCTACGCCTAGGCAAAAGAGCATGTGTTTGGGGTTGTCTAGGCGGTTGGTGATTTTAAACAGGGCGTGCAAGATGATTAAAATCACGCCTACGCACACCGCCACCGCTACAAAGCCCAATTCTTCAGCAAGCCCAGCCAAGACCATGTCCGTATGCACCTCGCTTAAAAAGCCGAGCTTGACCAAGCCGTCTCCCAAGCCCTGCCCGAGTATCCCGCCATGTTTGATGGCATTGCCAGCATGGTAGATTTGGTAAGGCTCGGGCAAATGCTCGATTTTTAGACTGCTGGCAAGCTTTTGGGGCAAGATGGAGAGGATGGAGCTTTGCAAATTTGCCCACCAAAGTTTCATGCGCAAAATGCGATGGGCACTGGTGCTGATCGCCACGACCCCGATGACGATCGCAATGCCTAAGAAAATGCGAAAGAGTTTAAAGCTCCCCCCTGAAAAGATGAGCAAGAAGCCTAGCACAATGGCGAGTAAAATCACCTGCCCCAAGTCGTTTTGCAAGACCCCGATTAAAAACGCCACCGCCAAGAACACGACCAAATAGGGGATGAGGATGGCAAGCTCTTCGCGCACGCCGGATTTTTCTTTATTAAAAAAAGTCCTTGATAAGCTCCACGATAAAAAGAACACAAAGCCCACTTTAAAAAACTCCGTGGGGGCTAGGGAGAAAAAGGGCAGGCGAATCCAACGCTTTGCCCCTCCTGCACTGCTAGACATGCTCTCGGGCAAGAAGTTCATGAGCACAATTAACAAAGCAGAGCCTAGCAAGATGGCAAAGCCGATTTTGCTAAACCATTTGTCCGGATCAAGCCATGAAAGCCCCCACATGAGAGAAATCCCCACAAGGGCGGCGACTAGCTGACGGATGAAAAAATGGAACTCGCTGTAGTGGTAAATGAGCGTGGTGTAGGTGGAGAGGGAGTAGCTTAAAAGCACGCTAAAAATCATTAAAAAACTAGATAGGGTGAAGAGATACCGGTAAGCCATAAAAACCGCCCAAAGTGTGTTAAAAATGTGCTATAATTATAACTCATTTATCAAGCGCAGCACTTGCGATTTTGGGCTTGTGGGCTTGGGTGTTTTGGAATACTCATTGCTTAGAGTCTTGCAAGGTGCAAGGAAAAGGGGCAGACATGGATTTGTCAAAAGCGTATCCGCTCGTGTACAAGGCGATGGACTACCGCTCTTTGCGGCAGGATTTGATCGCAAGCAATGTGGCGAATGTGGACACCCCCTTTTACCGCCCAAAAGATGTGGACTTTGAATCGGTGTTGGCCCAAAAGAAGGCTGAGGTTTTCGACCACAAAGAGGACAAGGTGTTGGCGTTGGCGGTTACAGACCCTAGGCATTTAGAGCCTAGTTTGGATGAGAGCAAGAAGGCAACGATCTTTTTTAGGGATGGGCATTTGGCAAAAAACGATGGCAACAGCGTGGATTTAGACATTGAAACCTCTGAAATGGGGAAAAACTCCACAATGTATCTCGCCCTCACCACCGCCCTAAAAAAGCATAGAGGCATCATCAATTACGCCATAGACGCAGCGAAAAACATTTAAGGAGCGTGCATGTTTTTATCCAGTTTTGACATTAGCGGTTACGGGTTGTCCGCCCAAAGAGTGCGCGCCAATCTAATCTCGTCTAACATTGCCAACGCCAACACCACCCGCACCGATGAGGGTGGACCCTACCGCCGTCAAGAGGCGGTGTTCAAGTCCTTTGACTTCAACAAGATTTTAAACGAAAAACTCGCTCAAGACAATAATTTATTAGATTATGAAGACCCCTTAGACGAGAGCGATGACATTGAAAAGCCAAATCCCCCTATTATGGGCGTATATGTGGATAAAATCGTAAGAGATGACAAAGCCCCGCTGTTAAAATACGACCCCACCCACCCCGATGCGGATGCGAACGGGTATGTGTCCTACCCCAATGTCAACCCTGTTGTAGAAATGGCGGATTTGATTGAAGCCACAAGGGCGTACCAAGCCAATGTGGCGGCGTTTCAAAGCACGAAAAATATGGCAGCAAATGCCATCAGCATGTTACAAGCATAAAAAGATTTAAAAGAAAGGGTTGTTTCTTTAGACTAAAAGATTATCTAAAAGAGGCGATATAGGTGAACACGATGCAAGGAGTCAACATGAAGACTTTATACACTGATATAGGGTTGAATAAAGCAAGCACTCCTTTAGATTCAAAGTCGCATGAGAATCTAATGGAGAAGGGGGAGTTCTCTCAGATGCTCAAGCACTCTATCGATGAACTCAACAACACCCAAATGGAGTCCGACCGGGCTTTGGCCGACATGGCAACCGGGCAAATCAAAGATCTACACCAGGCCGCCATCGCCATCGGCAAGGCAGAGACGAGCATGAAGCTCATGCTAGAAGTGCGCAACAAGGCGATTAGTGCCTACAAGGAATTGTTAAGGACGCAAATCTAAGGTTTTTTGAGCTTATGTTTGGTTTCTCTCTTAGTCTCCTTATAGAAAAGTTTTAGTTTAGGGGGCTTGTGGATCACCCTGTAGCCAACCCCCCCAAAAATCCCCCAACCGATAGACCCGATAGCGACCCTAGGCGCACCGAACGCCTAATGATGATTTTTATTGTGGTGGGGGGATGTTTTTTGTTGTTCTTGGTGGTGATGTTTTTTAAAGCCGTGTTGCCGCGCAAAATGCCCGCCCTAGTCGTTACCAGGACCGACATCGCCACAAGGGGGCAAATTTACAGCCAAGACGGCTTTAGTCTTGCCAACAGCCAAAAGCTCTTTAAAGTGAGCTTCAACACCCTATCCATTGACCCGCACAAGCAAGAGTTTTTCATAGACTTGCTCTCCATTTACACGAACATCCCCAAAAGCGTCATCGCCGAGAAGTTCAAGCAAAGCGGGTTTGTGACGCTCTCTTACAACATCAACGCCAACACCGCCGCGAGCTTAAGGCAATTAAACGCCAAATTCTTAGCCTACAATGTCTTTAAAGAGTATGAAGACGCAAATAAAAAAGTCATGCCAAAAATTGGCCTAAGCATTGAAGTGAGCGGGATTGCCCGCAACTACCTTTACAAGGACAACTTTGAGCCGCTTGTGGGCTACATCCAAAAGGTGGATACGGGCAGAATCACCTCTATTAGGGGCGTGAAGGGCATTGAAGACTCCAAAAACACCACCCTAGCCCCCAAGAACGATGGCAGGATGACGGGCAGGCGGGATTTGGGTTTTAATCTCATTGAAAACCGCAGTTTTAAAAATGTCCCCAGAATCGATGGCTCGGACATTGTTCTTAGCATCCCTTTAAAAATCCAAAGAGAGCTAGAGCAAATCCTAGACACTGCCAAAGCCCGCTACGGCGCGCACCAAATCATCGCAGGGATTTATCTCCCCCAAAATGGTGAGATTCTAAGCCTTGCCACCACCAACCGCTTCAACCCCAACAACATCCAAAAGAGCGACTACCCCTCCCTCAATGTGGATGCCATTGAACTTTCTTTCGAGCCGGGCAGCACGATTAAGCCTATTGTCTATAGCCTACTTGTGGATAAAAAGCGCATTGACCCAAGCCGACCCATTAACCTAGGGCATGGCTCTTATAAGCTTGGCAAATACATTGTGAGAGATGACTTCATCCCCACCAAGCACACCACCATAGAAGATGTGTTGATCCGCTCAAGCAACATAGGGATGATTAAACTCTCCAAACGCCTAAGCGGACAAGAACTCTACACGGGGCTTAAGAGTTTTGGGTTTGCTGAAGAAACAGGCATTGACTTGCCCTATGAAAAAACGGGCTTGTTGCCCGATGTCAGAAAACTTAATGGCGATGTCTATAAGGGCACGGTGTCTTATGGCTATGGCATGCGCGCCACTTTTTTACAGCTCTTAAGGGCTTATGGGGTCTTTGTCAATGGAGGCAAGCTCGCCACACCCCATTTAGTCCAAAGAGAAATCACCTATCCAAATGGAGAAATGTACACCACAAAATACCCCCCTACAAGGCAGGTCATCGCCCCCAAGAGCGCGCAAGAAATGCAAAATTTGCTAGTAAAAGTCGTTACCAAAGGCACGGGCAAGAGCGCGCAGGTGGCAGGACTCACCATTGGGGGCAAAACGGGCACGGCGCACACCGCCAAAAAGGGCAGGTACACCGATGCCTACAACAGCTCGTTTTTTGGCTTTGCTAAGGACAAAGAAAACACTTTTGTGATCGGGGTGGTGATCTTTGGGTCTTTGGGCAGCACCGAGTACTACGCTGCGCAAACCGCCGCGCCCATTTTTAAGCAGGTGGTGCAGATGTTGGTGAAAAACCAATACCTCACCCCCACCAAAGCCATAGCCAAGCCCTAGCCGTTGCCATATTGTGGCAAAATTAAGAAAAACTAGGTATAAGTGGTGTTTGTACGAATTTTGTTTTAAGGATAGCAATGGTTACACAGGAAGGCGTTTTAGATGTCTTAAAAAAGGTCATTTACCCCAATTTTGAAAAGGACATTGTGAGCTTTGGCTTTGTGAAAAACATCACTTTGCACGAAAACAAGCTCGCCCTTTTGCTCGACATTCCCTCAAGCTCCCCACAGGTGGCAGACACGCTAAGGGCAGAGATCACAAGCAAAATGCAAGAGCTGGGGCTAACCTGCCGCATCGATATCAAAACCCCCGCTAAAAGGGATAGGACGCAGCAAGCCGAGCAGGCCACGAAAAATTTAGCCCCTAACATCAAGCATGTGGTGATGATAAGCTCGGGCAAGGGAGGCGTGGGCAAGAGCACCACGAGTGTGAACTTAGCCATCGCTTTGGCGGGCTTAAAGCAAAAAGTCGGGCTTTTAGATGCGGATGTCTATGGCCCCAATGTGCCCAGAATGCTAGGGCTCATGCAAACCAACCCCACCACTGATCCTAGCGGTAAAAAGCTCATCCCCCTAGAAGCCTTTGGGGTGCGGGTGATGAGCATGGGGCTGTTGTATGAAGAGGGCCAAAGCCTCATTTGGCGCGGACCCATGCTCATGCGTGCTATTGAGCAAATGCTGACCGACATCATTTGGGGCGAGCTAGATGTGTTGGTCGTGGACATGCCCCCGGGCACAGGCGATGCCCAGCTCACCCTCGCCCAAGCCGTGCCTATCAGCGCCGGTATCACCGTCACCACACCCCAAACCGTGAGCCTAGATGATGCCAGCCGCAGTTTGGATATGTTCTCAAGGCTGCAAATCCCCATTGCCGGGATTGTGGAAAATATGAGCGGGTTCATTTGCCCTAAATGTGCGCATGAGAGCCATATTTTTGGCAAGGACACTTTAAACGCACTTGCCAAGCAGTATAAAACCCAAGTGCTCGCGCAAATCCCCCTAGAGGTGCAGGTGAGAGAGGGGGGTGATAGCGGCATGCCCATTAGCGTGTCTAACCCCAAATCCGTCATCAGCCAAGCTTACAGCCAAGCCGCCAGCAAGCTACTAGACTTTTTAGCCCAAGTGAAGGCGCAAAACCTTGCGGATAACAAGAGCATCCAGCCCACTATCCACTAAATGCCCCTCTTAGCTCAGCTCAAACGGACGATTCACCTCTACGACCCGGGCTACTTTAGTCTCATTTTTGCCCTAAAGACCACTTTAACCACTTTCCTTTGTGCCGGGCTAGGGGCGTTTTTCTTTGGGCATGCGATTGTGATTTGGGCGGGCTTTCAAACCGTCTTCATCTACGCCTTAAGTCTTGTGATCAGCGATAAAGAGCACGAAATCTATTACTTCGTGGTGTTCATTGCCATCAGTTGTGTCAATGTGCTCTTGTTCTACCCCATGGCGCATTTTGGGGTGTGGTTGTGCGTGCCTATTTTTGTCATGACTTTTTTGGTGGGCATGTCCACTGCTTACAGCCTAGATTTGCACAAGGTTTGCAACGCCGCCCTGTCTAATGGCTTGGTAACCTGTTTGTATATTGATGCCCACGCCTCCTTAGACTTGCAACAAACCTTGTTTATGATTCTAATGCTGGGCACTCTAAGCATTTTGTTGCAATCCTTTGTGGTGGTGTCTAAATACAGCTACTTCATCAAAAAACGCTTTTCTACCCTGCTCTCTAGCATGGATTTAATGCTGCAATACATCAACAGCCCCGCCGACTACACCCACATCAAAACCCAAGTGCTCGCCCAAATCCACAACACTAAATTAATTCTAACCTCCCGCTCGGGGCGCATTAAAGACCCCCTAGCCGTGCGTAACCTACAACGCGCCCTCTTCCAGCTACATGCCTTAGAAGAGATTTACCATTCCATCCACTCCATTTATGGAGAGCTGGGCTCTTTAGACGCAGTGCGCCAAGAAATCCGCAAAAACCTCCAAACCCTCTCTAATATTTTCACCAAGCAAGACTTGCAGCTTGACAAGCAGGCTTTAAATGCCCTAGACCCGAATTTTGACAAAGTTTTGCAGCACTCCATTGCCATTATTTACAATAAAATGGAGATTTTTATCATGGGAGGTGAGGAGCAAGCCAAGCAAACCGACCCCGTGCATAAGCCCTCACTAAGGCACATCCTAGACGCGCTAAACACCAAAAACCCCATTTTCCAATACGCCTCTAAATACGCTTTGGCCATGGGGATTGCGGTTTTCATCGCCCGCTACTTTGGCTTTAACCATGGCATGTGGATTGCCATGGCAACCCTTTTAGTGTCGCGTTTTAGCTTAGGCAGCACCAAAGAAGTGCAAGTGGAGTTGGTGCTAGGCTCGGCGGTGGGGCTGGCGGTGGGGCTGGCGGTGGTGTGGCTCTTTGCTAAAAGCGTAGTGTTTGACGGCTTTTTGGTGGTGAGCGTGTTTTTATTCATTTACCTTAGGGTGTATTCTTACGCCATATGGGCGGCTTCGCTCATGTTTGCCTTCGTGCTGTGTTTTTCTCTGCTTAGGCAGGATTTCGTGGATATGGTTGCTTTTCGGGTGGCGGATTTGGCGTTGGGGATTGGGATCGTGTATGTGGTGTTTTTGTTTGTGTGGCCCAAATATGATCGGGATGAGTTTATCCAGCACATGCGCCACTTGGTCGCCACCTTGCGCTGTTTGCTAGAGGATGCGAGTCAGCATAAAACCCACGCCCTAAGCACCCAAAACACCTTTTTAAAGCAATTAGACGCACTTAGGCTGTGCCTAAAGAGCGCAAGGGCGGAAACCTCAGATGCCAATACCCTAAACGCGCTCTTAAGGGGCTTGCAGTCCATAGACATGCTCGACACCTGTAGCTACCGCCTCTACGATTACTGCCTCAATGTGTCTCTGCCCGAAGAAAAGCAGCTCTTGCTCGACAACAACACCCAACTACTCTTAAACCGCTACACCCAAATGTCCAACTACCTTCACAACAAACCCCACTACTTCAAAGCTAAAGAGGGTGGACGGCTCTTAAAAGTTGACAGCGAGCTAGACAACCTGCTAGAGACCATCTTTTTCGCCCAAAATAAGCTCTTTGAAGAGCTCATGTATGTGTTTAAGTATTAGGCGATTTGGGGGGCTAGCTTAAAGAGCCTAAACGGGCTTTAAAGGCGTGCTTAAAACTTACTCGTAGGCACTTGATTTATCCTCCCACAACGCTTTAACTCTTTCGATTTGTTGCTTTTCTAGAGCGCGTATAAAATTCTCCATCACATCATAAGCAATACCCCCACCCATCACCGGCAGTTTAAAGCGCTCCTCTAAAAGCCTCTCTTTGTTGATTTCGCGGTTAAAGCCGTACTTGTGTTGCACGCCATGGCGTAAAATCGTGGTGCAAAAGAGGGCCAAATGGCGGTTAAGTTCTCTATCTTTCAGCCACACCACCATGCAATGATCCGAGGTGACAAAGGGGTAGGGATGGTAAAAGCAACTGCCCACGCTCCCGCTGTTGGCTATGGTGATTTTGTTTTGATAGATTTTCATGTAGTCGGGCGGAGCGACATAGCCATCCACGCCATTATTCAAGGCACTTGATGAGATATAGGCGGTTTCTCCTTGTATGTGATCCCCCTTTTTATAGCGCCTCCCCCTCTCATAACAAAAAACCTTGCTAAAGCTAAATTCCTTCCAAGTTCCCCCCCCCCCCCCCCAGTTGTGCCGGGTAAAGTTGTGAAATAATGGCTAAACAAATCCAACGCCTCTTGCTCTAAAGGGGTTAGGGCGGTGTTATCTAAATTGGTTACTTTTAGATACGCTTGAAGTTCCCTCAAACGCTCTGCTTGAAGTTCCCTCATAAAAGCTTCCATAGCCTCAAAGGCGATTTCTCCGGTGGGGGTGTGGGGCAACAAGATTTGCTCTTGACTAACTTTAGCCCAGCCGGATTTGTTGTTTCAATCAAACTTAGCCAAGACCTTATTCAAGCACACAACCAAAAACAAATATTGTAAGCGGTTTAATTCTCTGCCCTTAAATTTTAGGGCGTAGCAATCTTGCAATAGCGCAAACTCTCTAAGCTGATAAAAAGCAGGTGCATCCCCATTTGCCCCTACAGAAACCATGTTTTCTAAGACCTCAGCCCCCTCTCTTGGCATATAGCACGCTATACCATTATTTTGCGTGGTGCAGGTGATGGCGGGGATATATCCCTCTGTGGGTTCTATGGGTAAAAAGCGTTTTTGGTATCCGTGTTTGGTGGGCTTAAACACCTCAAAAATTGCATCTAATTGCACCCCACGCCAGCTCAAGGCATTTAGAGCCTCCCAACTCGCTAGGCGTGGGTGAAGGGCTTTTCCTCCGTGCCTTTCAGCACTAAGGACACTTCATAGGCTAAAAACTCCGCCACACTCCCGCTAAAGTCGCCCATTTTAGGCGTGGTGTCGATTTGTTGGTGTTGGGCGTAAGTCCAGTCTTTGCCCTCAGTGTTGATCGTGTCCTCAATGTAGCAATCTTTATAAAAGTCGGTTTTGCATGCATCGCCCAAAACTAAAGCGACCAACTCGGCATAGCGTTCTTTGGCATGGTCGGTATCCCTTAAATTTGTGCTCGCCCATGCCTTTTTGCGTGCCGCCCTTGTGTAGCCATCATGGCTAAAGTCTATGAATTTCACCTTTTTACTTTTGCGGTGTGCTTCTCCCACATCAAAAACATAAATCGCCGTCTGCACGCTGGACTTACCCACAAACAAATCTAAGGGCATTTTAATGCTCGCCACTAAAGTGCTGTGTTCTAAAATCCTCTTGGTGTAAGGGTAACCATTGCCACTGCCCGCATTCTCTTGGATGATCACCACCGCCCGTCCGCTAGTCATCCGCTCTAATGCCCGCTCTACAAAAATAAAGCCCTTACCATCAACACTATAGGGGGGGTTGAGTAAAAACACGGTGGCGTTAAAAGGTTTGCCCTCTTTTGCCCCCTGCCCGTAGTTGCCCTTAAAGTCCTTTAGGCTGTTTTGGTGTAAAAAATTCGCACTCCCATCGCCTAGCAAGAGCATGTTTAAAATCCCCATTAAGTAAATGTCAGTGTTCTTCTCAATGCCTAGCAGTTGTTCGTTTTTGATCTTGATGATTTTGTCTTCTCTATCTTTGGGGTTTGTGATCTTTTCTCTGCAATCTTTGATCATTTTATTCATGCTAGAGATCAAAAACGCCCCCGAGCCAGCGGCATAATCCCATACGAAAGAATCTTGATTGGCTTGGGCGAGTTCCACCATTAAATCCACCGCCTCAGAGGGGGTCAGCACCACATCATTTTTTTGTTATCGGGGACCTTGAGCCACCCAGTGAGCACATTAAACAGCTTGCCCGCAATGTCTGCCGTGCTGGTGAGCTTTTTAACAAGCGGATGCACCCCCTCTAAAAACCGCCCATAAATATTTTTTAAGGGGCTTTCGGCGGTGCTGGCAGTGGTGTAACCGTCAAACGACCACAGCTTAGAATGGATAAAAACGGTCTCGAGTTTATTGAGGATCAGTTCGTTTTTTTCTTGGGGTAACTTCTTGGCGTTTAAAAAGGCTTTGATTTTTTGGATAAACTCTTTTCCATCGTGGGTGTCCTTGTCCTGCTCGCTTTTTAAATCCTCTAAAGTCAAGGCAGAGATTTTATAAGGCACGCCCGTAGCCGCCATAATTATCCCCACAAGCAGGGGTACCCGCTTATCTTCATCAAAGTCTAAAATGCCATCTTCTAAAAACTGGTTTATCTTTTTGAGCTGATCCTCTGTTTCTTCTTCTAATTTTTCAAGGACTTTATTGCGTTCTGCTTCGCTTAGGGTGAGGTTGTCTAGGGCTTTATCTAGCCTCTCTAAATCCGCCAAAATCCCCAAATTTTTAAAGTCCCCGATTTTTTGGGGCACGGCTAAATGCTTGGTGTTGAGGTAGTAAAGGGCATATTTTTTATGAATCTTGCCCGCCTCTTCATAGCCATTGATCCCGATCGCGATCGCCTCGTTGTAGCTGTAGCTGTAGTCTAAAATTGCATTAGCATAGTGCAGTGCACCATTGAGGGCGTAATTTTTAATGGCATTGGTGCGTAAGTCTAGGCTATTGGTTTTTTCATCGTATTTATACAAACGCCCCTTAAGTCCCTTGACCTCGATCATCACAGGCAGTTTGCGCGCGCTGGGCATGTTTAAAAACAATTTGAGATCGGGGTAATTCTTGCCACTCCCCCCACTTTTTGAAGGGGCTTTTTCTAACGCCCTTTTGATTTCGTCATTGATAGAGTCTGTCTTAGCAAAGGAGCGGATATTGAGATTTTCTAGCCCTTTTTTGATTTCGTATTCTATGGTTTCTTCAACGCTTGGCATGGTTTCCTCTTGTATAAAAGGGGGTATTTTAATGTATTTCGCCCAAAAAGGGGGTTAAGCCCACAAATCGCCTGAAAGCAGGAGGTGTCTTTATGCAATCTGTGTTATCATGGGAGCTTTAAATGAAAGGATGGACATGGCGTTCAAAAAATGGCGATTTTTAGCCCTTGCGGGGTTATTGTGTGGGTTGTTACAAGCGCAAGAGGCGACCTATAAAGTTTACAACAAGGTCTTTAGTGGGCTTATCAACACCAAAGAACAGCCCCAACTGCTCTACAACAATGGCAAATGGCTAGAAGGTCCGCAGGTCTTGGCAAATGGCGATGTGGCGGTGAGCGATGTAAACGCCAATGAAGCCCTGCTTGTGCAAAGAAACGGCACGCATTTTCAAGTCCATCCGTGGTTCACCCCATCAGGTCCGCAAAACGGGCATGCCCTAGATTGGCAGGGGCGACTGCTTGCCACAAATTATGGCAAAAGGGGGATTGAACGCTTAGAAAAGGGGCACTGGAAGGTGCTCGTGGACAGCTACAATGGGCAGAAGTTCAACAGTCCCAACGATTTATGTGTCGATCGCAAGGGGCATATTTACTTCACCGATCCCAAATTTTGGCACAACACACAAGAAAAGGGGGGTGAGTATGTCTACCGCTACGACCCCGCCACACACGAGATCAAACGCCTCAACACCCCACTTTTAAAAATCCCTAATGGGATCGCTTTAAGCCCAGACAACCAAACTTTATATGTCGCTGATAGCGAGCTAGCCCACGACCCTAAAAATAAAGACCTCAAACACCAAATCCTTGCCTACAACATCGATGGTAATGGGGATTTGTCTAACCCACGCGTCTTTGCCACGATCGAGCCAGGCTTTCCTGATGGCATTAAGGTCGATCCGCACGGCAATTTATGGGTGAGCAATGGGCATGGGATTTCTGTGTTTAGCCCCAAGGGTAAAATGCTAGGTGAAATCATTTTACCCCAAGTGGTGAGCAATTTAGCCTTTAGCCTGAGCCCAAAAGCCCTGCAAATCCTGCAACAACACAAGGTCTTTGCTGCTGAGGATAGCCCCGCCTTGTTGTTTGTAACCTCCGCCTCTAATTTGTATCTTTTTAAGCTTGGGGAGGATTTTTAAGGATGCGCCTGCCTTCTTGGTTGTGCGTGTAGCCGAGCTTGTCTAGGTGTTCTAAGTAGGCGATGGCGTATTTGCGCGAAAGGCTTAATTTGTCTTTGATGAGCTGGACATCTAAGTAACCGCTTAGGTGCAAAATCTCTAACATCACACTTAGGATTTTGTCCAGCGCGCTTTTAGCCACAAAAACATTATGGCAAAGCCTAATCACCTTCCTTTGCTGGCATAGGGCTTTTAGGGCATTATCGCCCACTTGGCGGTCAATGTCTAATGAGTCGTAAAGGTTGTAGGGGGCTTTGGGGGTGAGCTGCCCTTCTAAGAGCAGTTGATAGAGCTTGTCTTGGAGTTTGTCTTGGAGCTTGTCTAATTGTTGGTGGGCTAAGAGCCATAGCCCCCGCTCTTGCTTTAAAAACCCCTCTTTGGCCAAAGTGTCAAAGGCTAAGTTGGCTAGGTGGGGGCTGATGTAGCTGTGTTTGAAACTAAGGCTTTTGGGGCTTAAGAGGGCTTGGGGGTTTTGGGCATAGATGTTTTTAAGCGTGTAGATCACATTTTTTAGGGTTTCGCTGGGGTAAAGCACAAAGTCTTTTGAATCGACCAGCACGCCCTCTAGGGTGTTGGCAATCTCTAGGGCTCTTTGGTGGGTGCAGCCAAAGCGTTGCATGGAGGAGAGCAGGCCAAAGCCCTTTTTATGCGCCCTCACAAGCAGGCTAAAGGCACTCTTTAAATCCCCTTGAGCTAGGGCTTTGAGTAAGGGCAGTTTTACAGGCTTTTTTAACATGTCCACAATGGGGTTTAATATTTTTGCCGCCCCCCACACCCGCTGGTTCACGCTGATGATAGCGGTGTCCAAATAGCAGGCAAAAACGGGCGCGTCTAGCACCAAAGTGGCAAAAGGATATTCTAAAATGAGCAGTCTGGCATTGAGTTTATGCGTGCCAATTTGCACGCCTAGGCTTTGGTTGTGCTTTAAAGGGTCTTTATCATAGGTGCATAGTTCGATGTCTAGCCTATCAAAACCACGCAAATAGCCCTTAGCGGTTAAAAGCATGCCCACTTTTAAATCCTGCGCTTTGACCCCTTGCAGCTGCAACGCCACACGCTCGTGTAGGCCGACTTTTTGCACCTCTTGGCCGTGTTGGTGCAAAGTCTTCACCCCCGCCACTTGGTTTAAGGGGGCGATGAAGACTTGATCGCCCTTTTGCACTACCCCACCCCACACGCTCCCGCTCACAGCCACCCCCCGCCCAGGCAATACAAACACCCGATCCACATAGAGTCTAAAGAGCTGTTCTAAATCTGAGCCCATTTGGCGTTTGTCAAAGGGGTAGGTGCTTAAGAAGTCTTTTAGGGCTTGGATACTCTCTAAATCGTAGACACTACAAGAGAGCACCCCCAAAATGTCTAGGGGGTAGGGTTTTAGGGCGGCGCAAATGGCCTCTTTGCTCGCTTCAATGTCCTGGCATTTATCCGCCTTAGAAAGCACTAAAATACAAGGAATCTTTAATAACGAGAGCACCAAAGCGTGCTCTAAACTCTGCTCTTTTACGCCCTCGTTGGCGTCCACCACAAACAACCCCGCATCAAAGCCAAAACTGCCCCCCACCATGGTAGAAACTAGGCTTTTATGCCCGGGGACATCAATAAAGCCTAGAGTGCGCCCTGCTATCTTCAAATGGCTAAAGCTTAGATCAATGGTGATCCCTCTAGCCTTTTCGTGCACACTGGTATCGCCCTCAAAACCCGTCAGTGCCTTGATGAGCGCGCTTTTGCCATGGTCGACATGCCCACAAGTGCCTAAGAGGAAATAAGAGGGGTTCAATGCTGTGTGGGTTGCAGCAAAACTTTAATCCCCCCTTTAAGCACGAGGGGGTTATTCACATCGCTCACACGCACAAAGCGGACTTTATCGCCAATGTGAAGACTGATTTTCTCGGTGGGGTTCTCAGCCGCCATGTACTTCAAGATGTGTAAAGACGAGTCGAACAAGCTCACTTGCGGCTGCCACTCAGCACTGTGGGCAAAGACCACCAAATGCCCCGGGCTGGTGATGTCTAGCCAATACTCTCCGCTGATCTCTTTAAGATCTAGGGCATGTCCTGTGGGGATTAGGGGCGTCGTGTAGGCTAGGCGTGGGGTTTGCACCATAAAAGAGTAATCCCAATCCTTTAGGCTCTTGCGTTCTAAATCCACGAGATTAAAGCCGTATTTGGCAAAGAGCCTTACCGCGAGTGTGGGGTCTAGGGCATATTCGGTATTTAAGCCAAAAGTGGCACTACTTATGTCCTCTTTGTATTGCACTTGTAACACGCTGAAATAGGTGTACCCCATAGAAGAGAGCACACTTTGGATTGTTTTAAGCAAGAGTAGGGGGGAAGTTTTAGCAACAAAACGCACCTGTAACAAAGCAGGGCGATTAAACTTTAAGGGTAAAAGACCATTGTCTTTAAGAGTCGCTAAGACTTTTCCAATTTGCAACACTCCTTGATTGTAAAAGCTTGCTCGATCTTGAAAAACCCTATGGATAAAATTTCGGTTGACTTGGTAGAATTCTTGGTCCATTAAATTTTTAATCTTAGCTTCGAGTGCATCAGCATTTAAGAGGGCACACAAAAGTGTACTGAATAAAAGTTTTCTCACTGGCTGCGTTCTTGATAGTGGATCAGGCTCAAGCGTTTAAAGCCCTTTTTTGGGGTATAGAGTAGGCGCACGGGACGATTGCGGTTAAAGTCTAGGCGTTTACCCTCTGCTTCAACGGATAAATGCCCGTTGCCAAAAGCTAGAAGCCAGCTGTGCCCTTGTGTGTCAATGGTCAAAGGCTCTTTTAGGATAGCTTGACTCTTTTGTTTTGTTTGTAAATCAATTTTTTCCATCCATAAATCCCCTTTTGGCGTGATGAGAATTGTGGGGTACTTTGCTTCTTCTTTGTTAGAGTTATCTGCCGTTTGTGCCGTTTTTGGGGTTTTTAATGCAGTGTCTTTAATCATATCTGTGCTAGCAACACTTGGTGTTGTTGAGGTTGTGGAGGTTTCTTGCACTTTGTCATCATTTTTATGCGCACTTGCCATTGGGTCTTTGTCGGGTTCTTTGGCTTGATTTTCTATATTTTTGTTTGGCTTTAGACTTTCGACTTTAGTTGCTGTGTCTTCTTGGCTTTGCGTATCACCTGATGATCTGTTATGGCTTAGATAAAAGAAGGCCACAAGCCCCACAACAAGCACAGACGGCAACACAAAATATAATTTAGGCGTTTTTGGCTTGGGAGTTGGGACTATTGGCTCGCCCACTCTTTTGGTGTATAAAAAGGGGGAGGAGTGCTCAAATCCAAGCTCTTTTATTTTCTTAGACTCTTTTAGTTGTTCTTTTGGTTTTTCCTGTGTTCCTAGCCCACTTTCTACTTGCTCTATATTTCTAATTTGCGCTAGGTTCTCTTGCTCCTCTGTCCCTTTAACTTCTTGTGGTTCTTGTTGTTTGGGATTCTCTGGCTTTTCTTTTTTGGGGTCTTTAGCAAGTTTACTTCCTTCCTTAGCAGCAAAGAGATTTTGGTCATACTCCACAAGCCACTGACTCAAGTCTACACCATACTCTTTTTCTAAAATCTGCAAAAAGCCCGCAGCGTGCACCCTCTGCATAGAATCAAAGTCTTTTGCTAGAATAGCCTTAATTTTGGGATTTGCAAGCTTTGTTTCTTGCACAATCGTTTTAATGCCCTTTTGGGCTAAAAACGCTAAAGTTTCGTCTAATTGTTTGCTTTTTTCTTCTTCGTTCATTTCCTTGCCCTATCCATGATGATCGCCCCTGCTACACTTACATTTAAAGAATTTGTAGCCCCTTGCATCGTAATGTGCAACAAGCCATCCATTTTTTTAATGATTTTTGCGCTCAAGCCCTCCCCCTCAGCCCCTAGAAACAGCGCCAAACGGGGTGCAAAGTCCACAAAGCGCACATCCTCGCCCTCTAAATGCGCCCCACAGCACACCACCCCAGCCCCTTTAAGCTCACAAATGGCGTCTAAAAGGTTGGAGCACACGCAAAAAGGCACGCCATAAATCGCCCCCAAACTCGCCCGCACCAAACCCTCAAAAGGCAGAGGGCGATCGATCACCACGCCCTCAAAACCCAAAGCCGCCACACTGCGAAACAACGCCCCCACATTGCCCACATCGCCAAGTCCACACAGCACCAATAGGCGGTCATAGGTTTTCAGCGTGGCTAAATCGCTCAAAGTGGGGGGGGCAACTTTAGCCAAAAAGCCTTGGTGGTTGCCCCCCTTAGCGAGAGCTTGGGCTTTTTTAAAGTCTAGGCGCAGAATGGGGGCTTTTGCACTCCTTAGTAAGCTAAAGGTTTTGGGGTCTATGTCCTTGGCTAAATAGAGTTCTTGGAGTTTGTCGGGATGGTTTTTAAGCATGTGTAAAACCACTTGTTTGCCAAAAACAACCATTTAACCCTCTAAAATTTGGGCGTAAAGGGCTTTGGGGGCGGTGTTTGTGAGCTGGGCTAAGAGCTTTGCCTTGATTTTAGGGGGCAGGGACATTTGGCTAATTTGCGTGTAAGACAAGCTTAACTCCACCTCCTCTTGGCAGTCTAGCACCAGCACCCACTCGCCTAAGAGCGTCTTAGAGCCCTGCAGGGCTTTTAACTCTGTGGCGACCTTAAGCACAGAGCCTTTAAAGCGTTGTTCGTGTAATTTACTCACCTCTTTTATGGCAAACAAGCTAGAGTGGCTAAAAAGCACGCTTAAATCCCCTAGGGTGTCTAAGAGTCGTCTAGGGCTTTCATAAAGGACAAACACCCCCCCCTGCCCCTTCAATTTCGCCAAACACGCCCGCCGCTCTTGTGTCTTTGGGGGCAAAAAGCCCACGAAGTTAAAGCCCGCACTCTCAAACCCGCTCGCACTATAAGCCCCCACGCACGCACTCGCCCCGGGCAAGACTTCGTAAGCAATGCCATTTTCTTGGGCGAAGGCGACTAATTTAGCCCCTGGGTCGCTCACACAGGGCATGCCCGCATCGCTGATAAACACGACTTCTTGCTCGGTAAAAAAGCTCGGGGGGGTTTGGCGTAAAAAAGCGTCTTGGTTGTGGGAGTGGAAGGGCAAAAACTGCTTGGGGGCGGTGTTTTTTAAAGGAGTCGCCCACTCTTGTTCTTTAAGCAAAAAAAAGAGTCTTTTACCCACACGTACATCCTCGCACAAGCACACATCACAGCCGGCAAGGGCTTCTAACGCCCGCCAAGTGGTGTCCTTGAGGTTGCCAATAGGGGTTGCACTGAGTGTAAGCAAAATTTATTGCATTTTATATTTTTGTTTAAAGCGCTCAACACGCCCGGTGGTGTCGGCGATTTTGTCGCTACCGGTGTAAAAAGGGTGGCAAAAGCTAGAAATGTCGATTCGTAGCTCGCTCTTGGTGCTCATCACTTCAATTTCTTTACCGCTGGTTACGCAAGTAACCTTGCAGGGTACATATTCAGGGTGGATGCCTTTTTTCACTAAATCTCCTCAAAGTTTTCGCCGATTATAGCCAATCTTTGCTTAGTTTTTAGGCGTGATTTTTGCTAAAATAGGCGGGTAAATCAAAATAAAGGACTCTCATGCCTCTTGTAAATATTAAACTTGCTAAAGAAGACACCCCCGTAACGGCTGAGCAAAAGAAGGCCCTCATTGAAGGGGCGACAGATTTATTGGTGAAAGTCTTAAACAAAAATAGGGCTTCAACCGTGGTCATCATTGAAGAAGTTACGCCCGATAGCTGGGGCATAGGCGGGCAAAGTGTGTGTGAAATCCGCCAAAACGCCAAGAAGTGAAGCCGAAGCCCCAAAGTGGGGCTCAATAAAATCATGCTTTCTTGGGGTTTTTCGCCTTGCTAAATTCAAAGATTGTTTTGGCTTTTTTGATTTGCTCTAGCTTGAAGGGGGTTGAAGTGCCCTCCATGTTTAGGATGATTTCTTGCCCTTCTGCCTTTTCTAGCACGCCCCTTATGCGGGTGTTGTCCGTAAGTTTGCACTCAAGCAAGTCGCCGATAGACAGGGTAAAATGTCTAGGTTTGCTAAGGGTACGCTCTAGCCCCATTGAGCTTATCTCTAGGATGTAGTCTTTTAAACTGGGCATGTGCACATCTAAAAGGGGGGAGATAAGCAAGCTTGCCTCTTGGCACACATCTAGGCTTGTGGGGCGATCTAGGGCTTTAATGCTGATACGCAAAATATCGGTTTGGTTTTCTTTTAAAAACGCCATATCGTAAAGGGTGCAATTCATGCCCTCTAGGGTCTTTTCTAAGAGTTTTTCTAGCTCTAGGGTATCCATTAATCCGCCTTGGCAATGCGTGCAAAAAGTGCGTCTAGTCTTTGCTGTTCTTCTAAACTCTCATCGATCATAAAGACAAAGTTCGGGCATTTAAACCACCCACTCACTTGCAAGACATGGCTTTTGAGTAGGGGGGTTGCTTTTTTCAAGGCTTTTAAGCACTCCGCCCTCTCTTCAGCACTCAAAAACGCCCCATCTATGTAGGCTTGGGCGTGGTATTTGCCCTTCGAGCAATGCACTTTGCTTAAGGTGAGCCCACTTAAGCGGGGATCGTCTAAGGCACTTAATGCCTCTTGTAAATACTCTAAAAGCCCCGCGTCTAGGCGTTTGGCATGTATGTTCTCCATTAAAGCACCCTTGTTTTGTGGATTTCTTTAAAGCTCTCAAAGACATCGCCCACTTTGACATCGTTGTAATGATCGAGCATGATCCCGCATTCATAGCCCTTAGACACTTCGCTCACATCGTCTTTGAAACGTTTTAAGGACACGATTTTACCCACATGCACCACCACGCCATCGCGGATCAAGCGGACTTTTATGCCCTTGTTGATCACCCCATCGACCACCATACAGCCGGCGATCGTGCCGACTTTGGGGATCACAAAGGTTTCGCGCACTTCAGCCTGCCCTGTGTCCTCTTCCTCCACAACGGGGCTCATCAGTCCGCCTATAAGGGCTTTCATATCATCAAGTAGGGCGTAAATCACGCTGTAGGTTTTGATCTCCACCCTTAGCTCTTTGGCTTTAATGCGGACATTGCCCGTAGGGCGGATATTAAAGCCCAGCACCAAAGCGTGGGGGTTGTTTGCCACTAGGCTTAAATCGTTCTCGCTGATCGAGCCCACCCCCGCACTAATGACTTGCAAGCTCACTTCCTCATTGTTTAGGGCAAGCAGGCTATGCTTGATCGCCTCTAGGCTGCCCTGTGTGTCGGCTTTAAGCACAATGGGGATATTTTGCAATTCTTTATTTGCCACCATAGAAGCCAGCTCGTCTAAATGCACCTTTGTGCTTTTGCTTAGGGCTTTTTGGCGTAAATAAGTCGCCTTTTTATGCGCCAAACTTCTAGCGGTGTTTTCGCTATCCACCTCCACTAATACTGAGCCTGCCATCGGCACTTCGCTAAGCCCTGTGATCACCGCCACTTGAGAAGGCCCTAGGGCTTTAATGTGCTTGCCTTGATCGTCTGTCATGGTACGCACCTTGCCAAAGGCAATGTCAGCCACCACAGGATCGCCCACTTTGAGCGTACCATTTTGCACGATCACGGTCGCCACCGCCCCCCGCCCCTTCTCCACGCTGCCCTCTAAGACCACTGCCTTAGCCGTGGCACTAGGCGAAGCTTTAAGCTCCATGATCTCGGCTTGGATCAAGATCGTTTCCAAGAGATTGTCGATGCCCTCGCCCGTTTTGGCTGAAATGGGGATGAACTCATGATCTCCACCCCAATCTCTAGGGTTAAAGCCCAGCTCGGCACACTCCGCCTTGAGCTTATCCACATTGGCGTTTTCTTTATCAATTTTATTCATCGCCACGATGATTTGTACGCCCGCCTCTTTGGCTTGTTTAAACGCCTCGATGGTTTGGGGTTTAACCCCATCGTCAGCGGCGATCACAATGATCGCAATGTCCGTAACCTGCGCCCCCCTCTTACGCATTTGACTAAAGGCTTCGTGCCCGGGGGTGTCGATAAAGGCGATCTCTTTGCCCCCTTTTTGCACCATATAAGCCCCAATGTGTTGGGTGATCCCCCCTGCCTCACTGCCCGCCACGCGTTGGTTGCGGATTTTATCGAGCAAAGAAGTCTTGCCGTGATCCACATGCCCCATAATGGTTACAACCGGGGCGCGTTCGCTCAAATCCTCTCCGCCTTCTTCAGTGGCGCTCTCCTCTACAAAGACCTGCGCGCTTTCTACCGCCACTTCTAAGCCAAATTCTGCCGCCAAAATCTCAATGGCATCCTTGTCCAAAAAGTCGTTTTTCGTCACCATCATGCCCAAATTAAAAAGGGTTTTAATCACATCGACTAAGTTAAGGTTTGCGCTCTCGGCAAATTCATAAACCCGCACTTCCTCGGCAATGGTGATGCTCCCTTGCACGCTCTTTTGGGTGCTATCGGGGCGATAAACACGCCTTTTTTTCGTGGAGCGGCGAATCCCCCCCTCGCTCATCCACGGGTTTTTACGCTGGATTTTGACACGATCGGCTAAAGGCTTGGGCGCACTCTCTTCGGGAGCTTCTTCCTCAAGGTCCTTGACATGAAAATCAAAGAGCATCACCTCATCTTGTTCATCCTCGTATAAGTCTTTAAAGCCCCTCTCTTGGGAGAAGTCTAGCTTTTGGGCGCGGCTCTTTGCCCCCGGCTTGGCGGTGCTTTTAACGGGCTTGGTGGATTTTTTGGGCTTGGGCTGTTCTTTGGGCTCACCTAGAACACTCGTACGCGCTGCTGCCCTTGCTAAAGCCGCCTCCTCTTGATCGGTGCGCTTGACAATCCTAATGCCCCTCGTGCGCCTTAAAAGCGGTTCTGTAGTGGGTGGGGGGGGTGGGGGGGTGGGGGCGGCTTTGGGCTCTGCTTTCTCTCTTTCTACTTTCTCTACCTTTCCTACCTTGCTCGCTTGTCTTTCTTTGTTTTCCGCCTTTTTAGGGGTGGGTTTGGGAGTGGTGGCTTTGGGGGCGGCTTTGGGCTTTTCGCCGGTGCTGATGATCTCAATGCTACGCTTTTTTTGCACTTGGGGCTTTTGGGGGGCGGCTTTCGGGGCTGGCTCTTTGACTTGTTTGTTCTCTTGGACCTCAGCAGGCTCCTTTTTAGGCGGAGCTTTGGGGGCGGTGGCTTTAGGCGGAGCTTTGGGTGCGCGGGGGGCGTTCTTGTTGGTGATGAAGTCATAAAGCTTGCCAGCGGTTTCTGCGTCTAATTTGGAATTGGCTTTCAGGCTAAGGCCCATTTCTTTCGCCTCTTCAATCACCATTTTCACATCTGTGCGCCCCAACTCCAGGGCAAAGTCTTTTAAAGTGATGTCGCTCATTTTGTCCTAATCTCCTCTAGCCAGCTTTGCAAATATTGTTTGTCTTTGGGGGTGTTCTTGGTTTTCAGCACTTGCTTTAAAAGGTTTTTGTCATCTAAGCACGCATGGCATAGATAAAAACTACGCCCCACACCGCTAAAGGGCACAATGCGCCCCCCCTGCACGCTAAAACGCAACAACACCGCCTGCGAAAAACTTTGGCGGCAACACACGCATGTGCGCATGGCATTTTTAGAACAAAAGGCATTAACCCTCAACTTGCACTCCTTCATTGTCAAAATCTAAAACCACGACCCTAAAATTATAATACTTTTTTTGTAACCTTGCTTGCAAATTAGGCGCGTCCTCCGTATAACAAAGGTTAAAAAAAGACGACCCGCTGCCCGAGAGCGTGCTCATCAAGGCTCCGCTCTCTAAAGCGAGCTTTTGCACCCCATAGAGCACGGGATAAAGGCGCATGCGCCTATCTTGGTGCAAGCGATCTTTTGAAGCCACGCGCAACAGCTCCCATTTTTCTTGGGCAAAAACCATCGCCATGAGACTAGAGCGGGAGAGATTGTAGATCGCATCGGTGTTGCTGTAGCGTTTAGGCAGAGCTTGGCGAGCAAATTTCGTAGAGATCGAGTGCGTGGGGATCACCACAACCGCCTTTAAATAGTCGGGGATTTCTGTGCGTAGGTGGTGGGCTTTGAGCTGCCCATTGACTTTCTCCACCATCGCCACATTAAACCCCCCAAAGACGGCTGGTGTAACATTGTCGGGGTGGTTCTCATACACCAAACTTTCCTCTAAAATCGCCTCTTTGTCCAGCTGGTCGTGCAAATAATGGCTAAGAGCCCCCAAAGCCCCCACAATGATCGCCGAACTACTCCCAAGCCCCCGAGAAATGGGGATAGAATTGTAAAAAGAAAACTCAAAATTCTCGTTGATCCCCTGCTTGGCTAGGGATTCCTTAAAAATTTTGACGAAAATATTATCCACCAAAAATTTAGAAAACCCCTCGCCCTCACCTTGGATTCTAATGCTAGTAAAGGTGGCGGGGATCACGCTAAAGCGGTTTCTAAGCGACAGACTCAAGCCCAAACAATCAAAACCCGGACCTAAATTTGCGCTCGTAGCAGGTACACTGACGACCAATCCACTTCCTGATTTTCAATATACGCCTTCCATTATATCTACAATTCCTTAAACGGGGGGTAAAAAATACAGCGGTTCGTTGTCTGCGGCGAATAAAAGTGGGTCTAAAGTGGGAGGCAAGCGCATTTCTTGGCATGCAGGCGGGCTTTCAAAGGTTTTTAGTGCCACTTGATCGTCCTCACACACATAAAAAGACTTGCCAAAGGCTTTAATGGGGCTGTTTTCATTGAAAGCAAAGCCTAGGGCAGAATGCAGGGGGACGGGGTTTAGAAGCACCCACGCATGCACGAAAATGTGCGTGAGTTTCATCGCCATAAAACTGCCCGGCCCCCTTACATAGTAAAGGGCTTGGATGTTTAAGTGTCGTGCCTCAAGCCACTTGAGCAAGATTTTAAAGATTTGGATCAGGGCGGTGTTTGTGCGCTCGTTTGAGCTGAAGGCGTGCAAGAACTGCCCATCTAAAGCATAAACCCCGACTTGGGTGGGCTCTTGCAAAGAAAGGATAAGAATTTGGCAACCTTGAGGCGCGTTGCTGGGCGGTTTAATGGTAGGCGTGCACCATTTCCAAAGATTTGGCTTGTTGTGGGCTTGGGGTTAAGTTTAAGTGGACAACCTCGTAAGACTTGGTTTCGAGCACCTTTTGCACGACTTGGGCGTTGAGCTTGTGGCTACCCATGCAAGCTTGGTAAGCCCCGACCATGCTCATGCCTAAAAAGGTGAGATCGCCCATCGCATCTAAAATTTTATGGCGCACAAACTCCTCTTCATAGCGCAAACCCTCTTTATTCACAATGCCATGCTCATCCAAGACAATGCAATTATTCAAATTGCCCCCCTTGGCTAGACCAATGGAGCGTAGGTAGTTCACCTCTTGCAAAAAGCCAAAGGTCCTAGCCTTCGCGATTTGTTCCTTGTAGGCGTGTTTGGAGAAGGCAAAGTTGTAATGCTGTTTGCCAATCGCTGGGTGGGCAAAGTCAATGCTAAAATCAAAAGAGAGCAGGGGGGCGGGACTGATTTTAACAAACTTGGGACCCTCTTGCACCTTGACCTCTTTTGTGATGCGCATAAAGGGCTTGGGAGCTTCTAGTTCAGTAATGCCGGCTTCATCTAAGAGCATGCAATGGGCGATGGCAGAGCCGTCCATGATGGGGATTTCCTCATTATCTATAGAGATTTTTAAATTGTCGATCCCATAGGCACTGATGGCAGAAAGTAAGTGTTCGACCGTGGAGATCTTGGCTTGCGGGCTGGTCCGGTTGCCTAGAGTGGTCGCCATCGTGGTGTCGATCACATTCGTGGGCTCTAAAGGGATGTCCACGCCCAAATCCGATCGTCTAAAAACAATCCCACTGCCCGCTGGCATGGGTTCTAAAACCATTTTGACCGGCACGCCTTTATGTAAACCGATGCCGACTAACTCTACTTGTTGAGCAATTGTTCGTTGTTTCATGCAATGTCCTTTATGCTAATTATATCGCCATTTTTGGTAATCAGTTTTAATTTTGTATTTTCGTTGATGCGCCCTAAGTGCGCTTGGCTTAGGATTTTACCTTGAAAAACAAGGTGGGGAGAGTAGACATTTTGAAGCACCATGTACACCCCCATGCAAATGATGATCCCCTCACATCTACCATAAACATTGATGTTCTGCTCGGTGTGGATCTTTGCCCCGTGGTTGACGTTGCCAAGGATCACTAAACTACAAGGGCTGTTGATCTCTTCTCCGCTGCGGATGTGCCGCTCGTAGATTTGCACTTGGGGGCTTTCTGGGGCTTTAGGGGGTTCGGGCTCTTTTTCTAGTGCCCCATACAGCACGATTTGATCGCCCACCTTGCCCCGTAACTCACTAGAGCTAAAGCTGTAGGCAAGCTCGTGCCTTTGCAGACTTTGTTGCACTTCGGGGGGGATGGGGGTTTTAAACAAGAGCAAATAATTTTTGAGTAGGGGGGCGTTCTTGTCAATGAAGTTTAAATACTCTTGACTTTCAGCCCCCTCTAGCTCAAAACAGCGGATTTGTTTTTGTCTTGCTCTTAGCATCGCCTCACTTCTCCCGGATCTTGTATTGCGCCTCTTGGATGATGTCGTTTAGGTTGTTGATGAAGCGAGTATTCATCCACTCGTTGGGGTAGACGGGCACCCCTTGGATCAAGATATTAAAATGCACATGGTCGTATTTGCTCGTTTTATTTCTACCACTAAAGCCTAACACGCTGTTAGGCTCCAAAGTGTCCTCTTTTTTGGCTAAAAACTTCGACAAGCTCCCATACATCGCATACACCCCTAGACCGTGCGAGACGAGCGCACTTTTGCCATAGCTTTCAATCTCTTCTTCTAAAACTACACGCCCGACATTGCTCGCCAAGACTTTAGAGTGTCTACCAAAGAAATCCACGCCATAGTGTGTAAATTCGCCTATTGTTTCTCGGCCAAAAGTGTAGATTTTATGTGTGCCAAAAGTGGCTAAAACCCTAGGTTTATTGCCCAATGGTCTAAAGGGTTTAAAGGCGGTGTGCTCGTAAGCTGTGACTTTCTTTAAATCCTTTTGGATGGTTTGCTGGATGCCTAGACGCGCATCTAAGCGGTTTAACCCGGGCAAGTGTTTTAGACTTTCGAAGGCAGATTGTTTATTTTTATAGTCCTTGCTTAGGTCTATAGTGCGTTCACGGATGGGGATTTTCGTGTTTTTAATTAATCTTAGGGGCAAACTGGTTAGGTTATAGGCTTTATCCCTAGCAAAAATTCTCCCATCAAAGGTGCGGTGGCGCAAAGACCAAGGGAAGATCACAATGTAGTAGCCATCTTTCATGAAAGAAAATACTTTAAAGTCCTCAAACCCGTTGTTAAACCACACCCGATCGAGTGCGCCCTCTTGCACCCTAAAGATCGCTAAAGCACTCCCACCATAAGTGATGTGGCGCGACTGGGCGATGGTTTGGATTTTAGGGGGCGTGGTGTCTAACACCAAATCAAAAGCCTTTGTGCTGACATTGCCGTTAAAAAAGTTCGCATAGCTCCAATCCATGACCTTAATCTCATAGTGTAAACGGGTTTGGTCGTTTAGTTGGATTGTGGGCTTTGGCAATTCAAAGCTTAAATTTGTGGGCTCATCCAAGACAATTTGATTTTTTTCATACACGACTAAGTGGTCGCTGGTCGTGGTTTTGATGTGATAGGAGCGGATTTTTGCCGGTGTGGCTAAATTCACTTGGATATTGGATTTTAAATTCCAATGTGTGGGGTTTTCTACGACGCTGGGCTGTGGGGCAGCCACGCGCATGGTGAGAGAAATATTAGCTGTGTTCTTCTTGGTGATCGCATAGTTGTAGCTCAAATACCCCCCCGCCACCAACAAAGCCATTACACTTGCGCGCCATAACATTAAATCTCCTTAGAAAGCATATAATACATTCATCACAAGCAAGCTACTACGCTTAAAACCTGTATCCTCGCTGATGAGCTGTTGGCTGTTGTTCTTATTGGTGTAAGTGGCTGGGGTTTCAAAGCCTAAGCGCAAGTAGGTGAGCGGGATTTTTGTTCCCACTTCAAAACGCAAGTGGCGGTTGTAGGTAAAAGCCACGCCTAAATTGATGGTGTAATCCACTTGTATAAGGGTTTTCCACAGCGTGTTTGGGCTATTGTAACCCTCTTGCAACACTTGTCTAAAGGCATTGTAGCACCTATCTTTTAACACCATAAGCCCCACCCCAAAGCCTGCGTACGCTCCAATGAAGTGTTTTTTTTGCTTTTCTAGGGGTGCATCAAAGAGTAAGTCCATGTTTAAAGAGCCTAAGCCATAAAAAAACCCTCCAAAACCCCTAGAAGTCGTGTTGTCATTAAGGGTGGTGTAGTTAGCAAACCCGGGAATAAAAAGCAAATCCCCATAAATGCGGGCGCCAAAATAGGGGTTAAAATATTGCTGATAGCCCAACTCCACATTAGCCATATTCGCCGCCCCGCTCAATTTGGGCAAAACGCTAAAAATCTCTTGTTGTTCGGGGATTCCTAGCGCCACGCTTTTGGCTTGTTGGCTGTTGTAAGATTCATTGATTGTGCCAAAACCATAGCCTCCGCCTAAGAAAAACCCGCTTTTTTCTTTGGCAATTTTATGGTTAGCCACCTTCTTAGCGCGTGTACCCTTTTTAGTGTATCTAAACTCAGTTTGAGGCGTGCCGCCCATGCCTTTTATTTTGTTTTTTAGAACTTTGATTTTTTCATCGAGCTCATGCAAGCGGTTAGGGTCTTCTGTTTTGGCATTGCCTAGCGTAGGGAGAGGCACAACATGCAAAATATTTTCTTGGGTTTCTTGGGGCTGTTTGGAAGACATGGTCTTTTCTGCGCTCACTGGGGGTTTGGGGATTTGCTTGGCTTTTGAAGGTTGTTCTGGTTGCGTGGCTTGCTTAGTTTCTTGCAACTCGCCCTCGGGGAATAAATAGGGCTGTAAGTTGTACTTAGGCATGTCTATATTCGGGGATTCTTCGAGCATGTCAAAGGCAAGCACTGGGGTGGGCAAGAAATGTGCTTGCGCCCAAGTCCACACAAGACCCATTGCCAAAAAAGTTCTCATCAAATCCCTTAGAGTAGAAAGTTATAGCTGATGTAGTAGATGTTTCCGCCCGCAAAGGAATACGCGAAGGCGTGGCTGTATTTGAGTGGTGGGATTTTCAGCGCAAGTTCGATTCTGTGGCGGGTGTTTAGAGTGAGTGCCACCCCTAAATTGATAAGTAAGCCAAAGCCATTGGGGTTGTTCTTAGCGTTGGGGTAGTCCTTATAGCCATTCCAACCCACCCCCAACCCGCCAAAAACCCCCACGGCGTATCTTTTATGCTTGTCTATGGGTTTGTCCATCACTAAGTCCAAATCCATGGTTGCGACTTGGTAAGTGCTGGTTTGGCCCGCTTGCAACACACTCCCCGCCACCCCGCCTAAATACTCTCCATAAAAGCGTAGCCCCGCCACTTCACTACGCCCCAAATACTTTTGATAACCCACGCGCACGCCATAGAGCAAGGGAAAGCCCTTATTGGTGATCCCATTGACCTTTAGACTCGTCTCTGCGAGCACAAAACCCAAGAACACACCGCTCTTTTTCCTAGCCATTTCTTGATCTAACTTGGCTTGTTTGGCTTCGTAAAGCTGCCCTTTGAGCATGTAGATCGTGAATTGTTTTTCTTGCACGGCTGACCTTGCACTAAGCACACACAACGCACAAGCGCATAAAATGAGGGGCTTAAAAAACATATTGGTAACCGACATGCACAATCCCCCCCCACCACGAAATGTCCTTATTGGCGAGCAATTTAAACTCTAACTCCACGCGGTTATGCCCAAACACCGTAAAAGCCACCCCCGTGTTTGCCATCATCCCAAAAAACGAGTTGGTGCTGATCCCCTGCGCGACCACACCCACGCCCACACCGATGATGAAACCCACAGACAGATACCGCCCCACATAGGGCAATACAGGGTCGATCATCAAATCCGCATTCAACATGGTGCTTTGGTAGGCGATGCGTCCAAAATGTGATTGCTTGGGCACGCCCCCAATGTATTCGATATAAATACGCCTGCCAACGACATTAGGGCGAAAAGTCTTAGCAAATAAGGAAGGGCGGAAGGTTTGGTAACCAAAGCGCACCCCAATCGCCCATAGGTAGTTGAGGTTATTGCCCGTGATAGTGGCACTGCCTGTGCGCTCCCTAATTTGGTTGTTGTAAAAAAAACCCGTGCTAAGCCCGATCATCAAGCCGGTCTTTTTCTCCGCGTCCTTGATGTCGGTGATTAACCGCTTAATGTCTTTGTCGCTGTAAGTTTCATAAAATTTAATGTATCTGTAATACTTGGGGTCGAGGTGCTGAAAATCGACTTGATCCGACCCCCATAAAAAAAGCGGTAAAAGCAAAAAGGGGGCAAAAGCCCCACTATTTATTCTCAATCATCACTCCAAACAGCTTAAAGTGCGTGCATGCATTTTTAGCCCTATCATAGCATTTTAAAGGTAAAATGTCCTAAAAACTAGGCTGTCTATGAAAAAAATCACCCTAAACACCCTCTATGCCAAAAAGCACCCCAAAGAGGGCAACCAAGCTACCAAAATCAGCGCGATCACCGCTTACGATACCCTCTTTGCTTCCATTTTTGACCCCATTGTTGATTTAATCTTAGTGGGTGATAGCTTGAATATGAGCTTTAATGGCAAGCCAGACACCCTGAGCGCAAACATGGATTTAATGCTTTATCACACTAAGGCGGTGTGTCAAGGGGCGAAACGGGCGTTTGTGGTGGCAGACATGCCCTATGGTAGCTACACCACCGAACAACAAGCCGTTAAAAACGCCTTGCGTTTTTACCAAGAAAGCCTGGCCGATGCCGTGAAATTAGAAGGTGGGGTGCAAAAAGCCCCTATTATCAAGGCATTAGTGAGTGAGGGCGTGGCGGTCATCGGGCATGTGGGGCTCTTGCCCCAAAGTGTACGGGGTGTGGGGGGGTATAAGATTGTGGGTAAAAACCAAGAGAGCGCACAGCAAGTTTTAGAGGACGCTTTGGCAGTGCAAGAGGCAGGGGCTAGCTTAGTTGTCTTAGAGGGCGTGGTGGCAAGCGTGGCTAGTGAGATTAGCACAACATTAGACATCCCCACCATTGGCATAGGTAGCGGGGTGGGCTGTGATGGGCAAATTTTGGTTTTTAGCGACATGCTAGGGCTATTCAATGCCTTTAAACCTAAGTTTGTACGCACCTATTTAGAGGGGGCAACTCTCATCCAAGAAGCCCTAAAACGCTATGTTGCCGACATCCAAGAGGGCAACTTCCCCAGCCCTGAAGAGAGCTACTAAAATGGATCGGGTTGTCAATTTAGAAAAGCTGGAGTTTGAAGAGCAAGAGAACACGAGCTTAAGACCGCATTTATGGCAAGAGTACATCGGGCAAGAGCCTTTAAAAAAACTCTTGCAAGTGTCTATCAACGCCACTAAAAAACGGGGCGACACTTTGGACCATATTTTATTTTTTGGACCGCCCGGGCTTGGCAAGACCACCTTAAGCCACATCATCGCCAAAGAACTCAACACCCCGATTAAAGTCACCACCGCCCCCATGATTGAAAAGACGGGGGATTTAGCCGCCTTGCTTACAAACCTTAAACCCCAAGAAATCTTATTCATTGACGAAATCCACCGCTTGAGCCCAGTCATTGAAGAGGTGCTTTACCCGGCTATGGAGGATTTTAGACTAGACATCATCATCGGTTCTAAGGCAGCGGCACAGACCATCAAGATCGATTTAGCCCCCTTCACACTCATCGGGGCGACCACAAGGGCAGGCATGTTAAGCAACCCCTTAAGAGATCGCTTTGGCATGCATTTTCGTATGGAGTTTTACAGCATAGAAGAGTTGCAAGCCATCATCACGCAGGCGAGTTTAAAACTCAAAAAACCCATTGAACCGCCCGCAAGTTTAGAGATCGCTAAACGCTGTCGGGGTACGCCTCGAATTGCCCTACGCCTTTTAAAACGGGTGCGCGACTTTGCGGATAGCTTCAACGAAGCGCAAATCAATTTAAAGACCACACAGCATGCCCTAGAGGCTTTGGGCGTGGATATGCATGGGCTAGATAACCTAGATTTGCGCTATTTAAATTTGCTTGTGGGGGCAAAAGGGCGAGCTTTGGGGCTAAACACCCTAGCGGCGAGCATGCACGAGGATGAAAGCACGCTTGAAGAGGTCATTGAGCCCTTTTTGCTGGCTAATGGCTACTTGGAGCGCACCGCTAAAGGGCGTATCGCCACGCCTAAGACCTATGAAGCCTTGAAGTTAAAACCTATTAGGCATTTTCTATTCGATTGAGTTTTAATTAAGCGGAAATGGTGGAGGATAGCGGGCTCGAACCGCTGGCCTCCTGCGTGCAAAGCAGGCGCTCTCCCAGCTGAGCTAATCCCCCAAACAGAGTTTTAAAGATGGTGGGCTTAAGAGGACTTGAACCTCTGACCTCACCCTTATCAGGGGTGCGCTCTAACCACCTGAGCTATAAGCCCTTAAGTCTTTCAACCTAAAAGGGTATACCTTATCCTAGCTTTTCTAAAATTTAGCTGAAATATACATGGCTAAGCTACAATGGCAATACCACTAAAATTTTAGAAGAATAAGGTTTAAAATGCGTTTATGGCTACCCTATGTATTAGCGGTTTTATTTTTACACATTTTGGGGCTGGTGTTGCTGGTTTTGGCACACAACCCCGTGTTACGGCGTGGCCATCACGGCTTACTTAGGCACAAAGCACGCCTTTGATGCCGACCACATCACCTGTATCGACAACACCATCCGCAAACTCTCGCAACAAAAGCAAAACCCTATGGGTGTGGGCTTTTACTTCTCAATGGGGCACTCTAGCGTGGTGATTGTGATGACAATTATTACAGCTTTAGCCCTGCACTGGGCAAAAGAGCACACCCCCATGCTCGCACAGATTGGCGGGGTGGTGGGGACTTTGGTTTCGGGCTTTTTCTTACTCGTGGTGGGGGTGCTAAATGGCGTGATTTTAATCGACCTGTTTAAAGTCTTTAAACACACCCGCCACAACACCCATCACGATCAAGAAGCCCTAGAAAAGCTTTTGCAAGAGCGCAGACTCTTAAACCGCACCATCACAAGTTTGGGCGTGCTAGTGGCTCTACTCATTGGCTTGATTGAGCTGTTTCAAGTGCTAAGCAAAAAGTTGCATTGGGAGCTTAGCTGGTTTTTAGGCTACCTCCAGCATTTGGACTTTGGGGATTTAGGCTTTTACTTGGTGGGTTTGTTTGTGCCGGTGTGGGGGATTTCGTTTGCAATTTGGCATTTAAGCGGGTTAGAAAAGGCAGCCCAAAACGCCTAGTTTAGGCGCAAGTGGTAGTGCAAGCCATACAGGCTAAAATTTAAACCCACCGCTTCTAGGGCTAACTCAGTTTTATAACGCCCAAATGCGCCCAAAAAGTCCGCCTTTTTCGCGTCTAAATACGCCCTTGCGTGGCTATCATCAATGTAAAGTGGTTCGCCCACAAGGGGGTAACCAAGTGCGCTTAGATGCAAGCGGATTTGGTGGGTGCGCCCGGTTAGGGGGGTGATTTTTAAATGAGTTTGGTTTGTCTTAGGGTTGTAGTTTTCGATCTCTATGGTGGTGGCGCTGAATTTGCCCTGTGGATCGATTTTAGAGCGCACGCCTAAATCCCCCCGTATGCTCGAGGGCTCTAAAATAGGCAAGAGCACACTAAATGCCCCTTTGGCATACTTATGCAAATCCCCCACAACGCTAGCGTAGTAGGTCTTTTGGACGCGCCTAGAGCTAAACAGCTCCCTCAAAGGCTTTTCGTGCGCCTTGGCTTGGCTGGCTAAAATTAATCCGCTAGTTTCATAGTCTAGGCGGTGGATGAGGCGCGCTTGGGGGTTGTTAGCATAAATGCTTTCATATAAGCTATGGGTGTTGTAGTTTTTGGGGTGGCTGTAAAGGTTTTTGGGCTTGTAGTAGAGGGCAAAATAGGGGGTGGTGAAAATGGGGGCAAATTCAGGGCAAGAAGTGGGCTTAAAAAAGAGCAAGCGCACGGGTCCGTTTAAGATTTGCGCCTTTTTAAGCCTTTGACCGCTTAGGGTGGTTAAACGCCCCCGGTCTATGTAGCTTTGGGCTTGTTTGGGATTGCAGGCTAAAACTTCGGCGACAAACTTTGCCGCCTTAATGGGGGCTTTGGGCGTGAAAACTTCAGCGACAAAGGGCATTACATGCAAGCTTGCACGAACGCCTTAAAGAGCGGATTGGGGGCGATGAGCCTTGAAGTAAACTCGGGGTGGTATTGCACGCCCAAAAAGAAGCGAGCACCTTTTAACGCCATCGCCTCCGTTAAATTTTGGCTGTGATCAAAGCTTTGCCCCACGACCTCTAAGCCGTGTTTGGCGTAGTCCTCTAAATAGGCGGGGTTAATGGTGTAGCGGTGGCGGTGGCGCTCGAACACCTCTAGGGCGTTGTAGGCTTTGGCAATGGGCGAGCCCTCTTTGAGTGTGATTTTATGTGTGCCTAGGCGCATGCTCGAGCCCTTGTGGGTGGTGTTGGCTTGGCTCTCTAGCAGATCGATCACTTTATGGGGCGATTCGTTGTCAAATTCGCTCGAGTGCGCCCCTTTTAAGCCCAACACATGGCGGGCAAACTCCACAACCATCAACTGCGCCCCCAAGCACACCCCAAAGAAAGGTTTTTTATGTTCTCTGGCATAGGTAATGGCATTGATCATCCCCTCAACCCCCCTAGAACCAAAGCCTCCGGGGACTAAAATGCCATCCACACCTTGCAAAGCGTTTGCCACGCGCTCTTTGAGCTGTGCGCGGCTCTCTCCCGTTTTAAGCTCCAATCCCTCGCTATTGACAAAGACAGGTTCTACCTTGACTTTTAAATGCGCCCCCACACAAACCATGCTCTCTAAAAAGCTTTTGTAAGATTCGCTCAAATGCACATACTTACCCACAAAGGCAATTTTTAAAGTTCGTTGGGGGTTTAAAATATTATGCACGAGCTCCGCCCACAGCTCTAGTTGCCGTTTGTCTAGCGTGGCTTGGATGCCAAAATATTTAAACAACGCCTCTAAAAGCCCCTCTTGTAGGTAGTTGGTGGGGCAGGCGTAGATGGTGGGCGCATCTTTGGCTTGGATCACATTAGACACAGGCACATCGCAACTACTAGCGATTTTGGCTTTTAAATCTGTCCCCAAATCTTGGCTACAACGGGCTAAAATGATGTTTGCGCTCACGCCCAAACGGCGTAATTCAATGATGGAGTGTTGCGTGGGCTTGGTTTTGAGCTCTTGGCTGGTGGCGATGTAGGGCACTAAAGTTACATGGATATTGGCGACTTGTTTAGAACCTAGCGCGCTTTTAAGTTCTCTAATCGCCTCTAAATACACCATGCCCTCAATGTCGCCCACCGTGCCGCCCACTTCTACGATCAAAAAGTCCTTGCCTTGCCCAAGTTTCAAAATCCGCTCTTTAATTTCCTCCACGATGTGCGGGATCACCTGAATCGTTTTGCCTAAATATTTGCCCTCGCGCTCTTTTTCAATCACACTTAAATAAATCTGCCCCGTGGTGAAGTTGTTTTCTTTGGAGAAGTCTTTGTTTAAAAAGCGTTCGTAGTGCCCGATGTCAAGGTCTGTTTCGCTCCCATCGGCAGTAACAAAAACCTCGCCATGCTCAAAGGGGCTAAGCGTGCCCGGGTCGATGTTGATGTAGGGGTCGATCTTCAACATATCCACTTTAAAATGGCAGAGTTTCAATAAATGCGCCAAAGAGCTGGAAGCCACACCCTTGCCAAGAGAACTTAGCACCCCACCCGTAATAAAAATAAATTTAGTCGCAACAGACATTGGTGTAATCCTTGTAAAATTAGTGCAGATCGATCACTAAGTAGTCGTTTTTCTGCTCGATCTTGTATTGATATTGCCCGTCTAGCACGATAGAAAAGCGGTAAAAATTGTCGTGGGTTTCTATGGCGATGTTGTTGACATATTTTTCATCCACCTGCACTTTTTGTCTAAAATCTTGCTCATCGCGGTCGGTGTCTAACACAATGCGGTAAGGGTTAATCAGCACAAAAGAGCGTTGGATTTTATGCGCCGTGTGTAGGTAGAGCTTGTTCTCGTGTATCCAAAAATCAAACGCGCCCACCCGAAATATCTTGCCTTGCTTGCCTAAGATCGCGGCTTGTTGGGTCACCTTAATGGGGTAGTGCCAATCGATGCGCTGATTCACATCCACGCTTTCAGTGTGTGTGGAAGCGTCCAAAGTCTTGTAGGTCAAAGTAACTTTGGTTAAAATCCGAGCGGTGCTAGGCAAATTGACATTGACATAGCGGAAGTAGTCGGGGACTTCATCGCCCAGTGCCGTCTGCCCCACATTTCTAGATGGCTCAAAAGGGTTTTCTCTAGCAACCAAAGCCATGAGTAATAAAGACACCCACCACTTAGACATTAAAACCGCCTATTTTTCGGGGGTTCTAATTCCTTAAGCTCAAAGAGTTTTTTTTGCAATTTGGCGTTTTCGTATTGCAAATTCTGCACCTTTTCATACAAGGTAACTTGCTTGCGCTTGAGACCCATAAGCACTTCCAGCGAATTATCCCCGAAGAACAAACAGCCCACATACACTCCTAGAGCTACAACAAGCCCAAAAACAATAAAAAGCCCCCGATAAGCGTAGAGCCACTGCCACACTTGCCACACTAAAGTCCTTAGTCTAGTTCTGTATGGCTAGGCTCGGGACTTTCTGGTGCACTAGGTTCTGCCAAAGCGGGGCGTTCAAAGAACTTACCTCGGATCTTTTCGGCGATCTCGTGGGCGAGCTCGGGCTCGTTTTTGAGCGTGAGTTTGGCCGCCTCTCTGCCCTGCCCTAGTTTTCTATCTTGGTAGCTAAACCACGCCCCAGATTTTTCCACAAAGTCCAACTTCACGCCGTAGTCGATGAGCTCCCCCTCAAAGCTGATCCCACTGCCATACATCACATCAAACTCGGCTTCTTTGAAGGGTGGGGCGACCTTGTTTTTCACCACCTTGACGCGCACCCGATTACCGATGGGTTGCTCGTTTTGTTTGAGCGTGGCGATACGGCGGATGTCGATGCGCACACTCGCATAGAATTTTAAGGCATTACCCCCCGTGGTGGTTTCCGGGCTGCCATAGCCCATTGTCCCGATTTTCATGCGGATTTGGTTGATGAAAATCAAAGTGGTGTTCATCTTGTGCAAAATGCCCGTGATTTTACGCAGAGCTTGGCTCATCAAGCGGGCTTGCAAGCCCACATGCTGATCGCCCATATCCCCCTCGATCTCGGCTCTGGGCGTGAGTGCCGCCACTGAGTCGACCACAATCACATCCACCGCCCCCGTGCGCGCTAAGGTTTCTAAAATTTCTAGGGCTTCCTCGCCCGTGTCGGGCTGGGAGATGAGTAGGTTATCTGTATCCACTCCAAGACTTTTAGCGTATTTAACATCTAGCGCATGCTCAGCATCAATAAAAGCACATGCCCCTCCGTTTTTTTGCGCTTGCGCCACGACATGCAGGGTCAAGGTCGTTTTACCGCTCGACTCAGGTCCATAAATTTCGACAATGCGCCCCCTAGGCACGCCCCCAATGCCTAAAGCCACATCCAGCCCCAAAGACCCCGTAGAAATGCCCTCAATATGCTCAACCTCGCGATCGCCTAGACGCATTAAAGCCCCCTTGCCAAAGGCTTTATCGATCTGCCTAATGGCAGATTCAATCGCCTTTTGTTTTTGCTCGTCCATAACACCCCTTCAACAAAAATTTAGCCTAGATTCTAACAAAACAATGACTAAAATCAACTTACAATGGCTAAAATCAACTTAGAATGGACACTGGCTTTAAACAAAGGTTTAACTTTCATGTGGCAGAATTGGGGCAGTTTTTTTGTAAAATTTTAGGCAGATATGCGCGCTTACTTTAGCCTTGTTTTTGCGTTGTGTTTATGTGGGTGCTTGCAGCCTATGGATGGTCCACAAGCCGAGAAAGTGGATCGCCAAGTGCAATGCGGGTTTGGCTCGAGTGGGTGCTAGTTAAGGATTGGTTTGGCAGAACAGATAGGCGTTAAGAAAGAGGGGGAGATTTATGATTTACAGACTTTGGCAGTCCACGAGGGTGAGGCGGTTTATTTTGGCGACAACGATCCAGCCCTAGAGATCATCCGCCACTCATGCGCCCACTTGCTGGCGCAAGCCATTAAGCAACTTTACCCCGATGCGCAGTTTTTTGTGGGTCCTGTGGTGGCTGAGGGCTTTTACTACGATTTTAAGACTTCTACTAAAATCAGCGAAGAGGATTTAGGGCGCATTGAAGAGCGCATGCGCACCATTGCCAAAAATAAACACCCCATCACCAAGAGCACCATGACCCGTAAAGAGGCGTTGGAGAAGTTTAAAAATGACCCCTTAAAGCACGCTGTGATGTCAAGGATTGAGGGGGATTCTTTTAGCGTGTATTCTCAAGGGGAGTTTGAGGACTTGTGTCGAGGTCCACACTTACCCCACACGGGATTACTTCAGCATTTTAAACTCACCAAATTAGCCGGGGCGTATCTAGGGGGCGATGAAAACGCGGAAATGTTGCAGAGGATTTATGGGATTGCCTTTGCCACAAAAGAGGCATTAAAAGAGTATTTGTTTCAGCTAGAGGAAGCCAAAAAGAGGGATCACCGCAAATTAGGGCAAGAATTAGGGCTGTTTTGCTTTAATGAGGACTTGGGGGCGGGGCTACCTATTTGGCTACCAAATGGCATGCGTTTGCGCCAAAGGATTGAAAATTTACTAAGCAAAGCCCTTTTAAAGTATGGCTACGAACCCGTACGTGGACCCGAGATTTTAAAGAGCTCTTTGTGGCAAACAAGCGGACATTACCAAAACTACAAAGAGAACATGTATTTTACGACCATTGATGAGGTCGAATACGGCATTAAGCCCATGAACTGCGTAGGACACATTAAAGTCTACGAGCACGCCCTGCATTCTTATAAAGATTTGCCCCTGCGCTTTTACGAGTATGGCGTGGTGCACCGGCATGAAAAAAGCGGAGTCTTGCACGGGCTTTTAAGGGTAAGGGAATTTACCCAAGATGATGCGCATATCTTTTGCCGCTTTAGCCAAATCAAGACGGAAGTGCTGGCGATTTTAGAATTTACAAAAAAAGTCATGGAGGTCTTTGGTTTTAGCTATGAAATGGAGCTTTCGACCAAGCCAGAAAAACACATCGGAGAGGCGCACATTTGGGAGCAAGCCACCAAAGCCCTAAAAGAAGCCCTAGAGGAACAACACATCCCCTTTGGCATCGATGAGGGCGGAGGGGCGTTTTACGGACCAAAGATTGATATTAAAATCACCGATGCGATCAAGCGCAAATGGCAATGCGGGACCGTGCAAGTGGATATGAACTTGCCCGAGCGCTTTAACTTGAGCTACGCCAATGAGCAAGACCAAGAGGAAAGACCCGTGATGATCCACAGAGCGATCTTGGGCTCGTTTGAACGCTTCATTGCGATTTTAACCGAACACTATGGGGGCAATTACCCCTTTTTTATCGCCCCTGTGCAAATCGCCTTAGTGCCTGTATCGCCCGATCAGCTAGAGTACGCCAAAG
Organism: Helicobacter sp. NHP22-001; assembly: GCF_030270165.1. Taxonomy (NCBI): domain Bacteria; kingdom Pseudomonadati; phylum Campylobacterota; class Epsilonproteobacteria; order Campylobacterales; family Helicobacteraceae; genus Helicobacter; species Helicobacter sp. NHP22-001. The sequence goes on from NZ_BSWS01000003.1 coordinate 132,505, forward strand.
CCCTAAAAGCCGAGTTGGTGGAGCTGGGGCTTTTTGTGCAATTAGCAGATAAAAACGAAACCCTGAATAAGCGTATCCGCACCCTTGAAAAGCAGAAAATCCCCTTTATTGCGGTGCTAGGGCAACAAGAGGTGGCGCAAGAGAGCGTAGCGGTGCGCGATCGCGCCCTAGGGCAACAATACAGCTTAAGCAAGGCAGAATTTAAACAACAGATGGAGGCTAAAATGCAAGAGGTCAGTTTTTGAGTAAGGATGTGCTGTTAAACGAGGCGATCCACTTTAAGGAGGTGCGCTGTGTGGGCGATGGAGGCGAACAATTTGGAATCATTTCTTCAGCCGAGGCGTTAAAAATCGCCCACAGCCAAGGTTTGGACTTGGTGCTGATTTCAGCCAGTGCCAAACCCCCCGTGTGTAAAGTCATGGATTATGGCAAGTTTTGCTACCAAAGCGAGAAAAAGCAAAAAGAAGCCAAGAAAAAACAGAAGCAAATCGAGATCAAAGAGATCAAACTCTCCACCCAGATCGCCCAAAACGACATCAACTACAAAGTCAAGCACGCCAGAGAGTTCATTGAGGCGGGCAAGCATGTTAAGTTTAAGGTGGTGTTAAGGGGGCGCGAGAACAACGACCCCAAAGCCGGGCTAGCCGTGTTGCAAAAAGTGGGCGAAATGATGAGCGACATCGCCAACGCTGATAAAGAGCCCAAGATGGAAGGGCGTTTTGTTATGTGGCTTTTTGTCCCCCAAAAGAAGTAAATTTTAAGAAAGGAGAAACATGCCAAAGATGAAAACCAACCGTGGAGCGGCTAAACGCTTCAAGGTGAAAAAAAATCTCATCAAGCGGGGCAGTGCGTTTAAAAGCCATATTTTAACCAAAAAAAGCCCCCAGAGAAAAGCGAATTTAAACGCCCCCCACTATGTGCACTCTACAAACTTGCGCTCTGTGGCTGGGCTTTTATGTCAGTAAGCCTTAAGTTTCCCCCTTCAGGCAAAAGCCAAAAAGGGCAAGTTGAATCAACACCTCAAAGGTAAAGGAAAAATATGAGAGTCAAAACCGGTGTGGTGCGCCGCCGCCGCCACAAGAAAGTTTTAAAGCTCGCCCGTGGATTTTACAGCGGGCGTAGAAAGCATTTTAGAAAAGCCAAAGAGCAATTAGAGCGCAGTTTATGCTACGCCTTTAGGGATCGCAAACAGAAAAAACGCGCATTTAGAAGCCTTTGGATCGTGCGTATCAACGCCGCTTGCCGCATGCGCAACACGAGTTATGCGCGTTTCATGCACGCTTTAAAAAGGGCGCACATTGAGCTGGATCGCAAAATCTTAGCCGACATGGCGATGAACGATGCCCCCGCCTTTGACGCTTTAGTTGAGCAAGTTAAAGCCCATCTTTAGAAAATATGGCAATGGTTTTACGCCATTGCTATAAAAATTGTTTTTGTAACATTATGTTTTTCTAATGGTTTTTTTGTGTTTTTATATTTTTTATTAACGCCATTATGCTAGAATAGTGGTCCATAGGTCTATTAAATTATAAGGAACTTTAAATGAGAAGGACGATTATAGCTATCCCCTTAGCGGCGGCTTTACTGAGCGCAGCAGATGAGCCCAAACCGGTGCAGAGTGCCCCAACGCCTACGCCCGATCAAGCGGTGCAGACGCAAAAACCTCCAGCACCCACCCCTACAACGCAAAACCCAACGCCTGCACCTAGCCAGGCGGTGCAAGTGCAAAAGCCCCTAACACCTGCCCCTAAGCAAGAGGCGCAAAAGTCAGTCCCTGCTAAGGTGCGTGTAGGCACAACCCAACGCGGCGAAAGAAACGCCTTTTTTGTGGGGGCGGACTACCAGCTAGGCATGATGACCTCCACTGAACAGGCTTGTGCAACTAGTGCGCAATGTTCTTCGGGGGATGGGCTTACCACCGGCAAATGGGGCAACATGGGTAGCACAAATTTTAGGGGGACTTTAAATAGCCTCTCCCATGTAACCAATGGGTTTGGCATTGTGCTTGGTTACAAGCACTTCTTTAAAAAGTTGCCCGAATTTGGCTTGCGCTACTACGGCTTTTTTGACTATGCGGATTCGGAATACCACTACTTTAACAAGATCGGTCCTAGTGGTTGGGAACAAAATAATTACCACCAAACCAATATTTTTGCCTATGGGGTCGGCACGGATGTGCTTTTCAACCCCAAAAGGTTCAATAAAGAGAACTTCCACTTTGGCTTTTTTGCGGGCGTGGCGATCGGTGGGACCTCTTGGGGACCCAAAAACGGGTATTATTACCACTTGGCGGGAGAATACGGCGGGCATATCAGGGAGTCGAGCTTTAACTTCTTTGTCAATGGTGGGATCCGCTTTGGCACGAAACACAATGGCTTTGAGGTCGGGATTAAAATCCCCACAATCCCCACAAACTACTACGCTCTAAATTACCGCTCTTCCGTTAAGCCTGGCACGCCTTACAGGGCTAATTTGCAGCGTAACTTTGTCTTCTACTGGCGTTATATCGTCAGCTTCTAAGCTTACTCCCTTTTTTTCAACAAGCCCCCTAGGGGGTCCCCCTTGGGGGTCGGTGGGGAGCATGCGACACTGGTGTGTGCCTTGGGCTTCAAACCCACAGAGCGTTTAGGTGTTCTAGGCGCTGCAAAGTTCGATTCTTTGGCTCTCTCGCCACTATAAAGGTCATCTATGCGAGAAATTTTTTTATGTTCTATATCCAATGTCAGCAGTGGAGACTGCCCTGAAGATTGCGCCTACTGCACGCAAAGCGCACACCACCAAGGCAAAATCCGCCGCTACAAATACAAAAAGCCCGAAGAGGTCCTAGAAGAGGCGAAGTATTTGCACTCTTTGGGGGCTCTGGGCTTTTGTTTGGTAACCTCTGGGCGTGGGCTTGATGATCAAAAATGCGCATACATCGCTAATCTTGCCCAAAGCATTAAAAAGGAAGTGCCCCATTTGCACCTCATCGCTTGCTGTGGACGCGCAGATATACAGAGCCTAAAGCACCTCAAAAAGCATGGTGTGGATAGCTACAACCACAATTTAGAAACCGCGCAAAACTTCTTTCCTAATATTTGCACCACCCACACATGGGAAGAGCGTTTTGAAACCTGCGAGAATGCCCTAAGAGCGGGCTTACTCTTGTGCTCAGGTGGGATTTTTGGGCTGGGCGAGAGTTTTAACGATCGCATTGAGCTGCTACGCACTTTGCAATCACTCACGCCTGCCACCACACCCATTAACTTTTTTATCCCAAGCCCCACTTTGCCCATTAAAGAAAAAATCATGGGCGCAGAAGAAGCCCTAGAATGCTTGGCTCTAGCCAAAGAGTTTTTACCCAAAACCAAGCTTATGGTCGCTGGGGGGCGGGAAGTGGTCTTTGGCGCAAATCAAAGAGAAATCTTTGATTGTGGAGTGGATGCGATTGTGCTTGGCGACTATCTAACCGCTAAGGGGGACGCGCCTAAAAAAGACTTAGAAATGCTTGCCAACTACGGGTTTGCCATCGCCACAAGTTGCGATGGGTAAGAGGTTTTTAGAGTTTTTGATACACATGTGGGGGGGGATTTTAGGTTGTGTCTATGCGTGCAACCACCTTTTAAGCGCACGCCTGAAACGCCATTTTGAAGAAATGCCCATCGTCTTTTACTACGCCTCCTCTCTTAGCTTTTACACGATTTTATCCCTCTCGCCCATTTTATTATTTATCGCTCTAGTCTTTGTGAGCCCCTTTGCCGAAACTTTTTCAGTCGAAAGGCTCTTTTTACCCGACAGCCCCGACTTTATGAAAATGACCCGTTCGTTTTTAAAATCCTTCACACAAAATAACCGCACTTTGGGCTTTATAGAAATTGCCTCTATCGCCATCGCTTTCTTTTTGTTTTGTGAAAACTACCGCTACATCGCCTCTAAGATTTTCAACGCCGAACCTAGGGATTACTTCAACTTTAAAGGCAGGCGTATTTTTGTCTTTTGGGGCTTTGGCACGGGCATTGTTTTTATCTTGGTGCTGCCCTTGATTTTATTTTACGACCTGCAGGTGCAAAACCTCACTAAAGGGTGGTTGCTCTCTTTGCTGCACTGGCTAGGCACTTATTTATTCTTTTACCTGCTCTTCATCATCCCCACAAACAAGACTTTTAAACACCCTTTAACTCCCCTATTTTGGAGTCTAGTTACCAGCCTTTGTTGGAATTTAATGAAATGGGGCTTTGTCTACTATGTTTTATTTAACCGCACCTACCACGAGCTGTATGGCTCGGTGTCGATCCTGTGGTTTTTAATGTCCTATATTTATGTGTCGTGGCTGCTCTTACTCTTTGGCATGTATGCTTGTGCTGTGAGCGATGAAACAAGTTAGCTTTGTCTTTTAGCCAAATGATCCAACACGGCATTCACCAATCTGGGGGCGTTGTCCTCCCCATAGGCTTTGGCAAGCTCAACCGCCTCATTGATCACCACCGACGGCTTGGTTTGGGTGTGTAAAATCTCGTAAGCCCCCAAACGCAAGATCGCACGCTCCATACGCCCGATGCGCTTTAAATCCCAATCCTTTAAAAGTGGCTGCAAGGCGGCATCTAGGGCGTGCATCTGATCTAAAACCCCACCTAAAAGCTCTAGGGCAAAGCGCTGTTGGGCGTTTCTAATTTTCTTTTCTTCTAAGAGCGTGGGGGCGACTTTAAATATCTCTGTATTGCCGCTATCATAGGCATAGAGTAAGCCCGCCACCGCCTCCCTAGCTTGGCTACGGGTTGCCATTAAAACACGCTGTAAAGACTAAGAAGTTCGATGAGGGTGTCCATCGCCGCTGCCCCTTTATTGCCCGCCTTTGTGCCGGCGCGCTCTAGGGCTTGTTCGATACTATCCGTGGTAAGTAGTCCAAAGCTCACGGGCAAGCCATATTTTAGGGTCGTGTTGGCAATGCCCTTAGTCGCCTCCGCACTCACATAATCAAAATGTGGCGTTGCCCCCCGAATCACCGCCCCTAAGACACAGACCCCATCGTATCTTTGTGAGCCTAAGAGTTTATCCAGCACAAAGGGCAATTCATACGCCCCGGGCACTTTCACCAAAGTGAGTTTTTTTAAATCGCCTCCATGCCGTTTAAAGCAATCTAGTGCCCCCTCTACGAGGCGGTCTGTGATGAGGTGGTTAAAACGGGCAACCAAAATAGCGACCCTCTCACTTCCCTTTAAAACAAGTTGCCCCTCTAATGTGTGGTGCATTTCTATCCTTTATGCGTTGTTTTTAATGAAGCATTGATTCCTTGCAAAACCAATAAATCTTGTACTAAAGGCAAGAGAGCGGACACGGCGATCATGTTTGGACCATCGCTCAGAGCCTCTTTGGGGTTTGTGTGGGTTTCCATAAAAAACCCATCCACGCCTACAACCGCACTCGCCTTAGCCAAATAGGGCACAAAGACGCTTTCTCCGCCACTCTTGCCATCTGCTCCCCCGGGCATTTGCACGCTGTGGGTCGCGTCAAAAATCACGGGCGCAAAGGTGCGCATGACCACCAAAGAGCGCATATCCACAACTAAATTCCCATACCCAAAGCTCGCCCCCCTTTCACATAAATAAATCCCATGTTCTAAGCACGCTTGGTAAGTGGCTTTTTCATGTTTGTTTTTAGCCCGCATGTTTAGGGCTTTTAAGGCGCTGTATTGCATGTCTTTTGGGTGCATGAATTGCCCCTTTTTGATATTCAGCGCGCTCTTGGTCTTAGCCGCCGCCACGATTAAATCCGTTTGCCGGCACAAAAAAGCGGGGATTTGCAAGACATCGGCCACCTCAGCCACCGGGGCGGCTTGCGTGCTTTCGTGGATGTCGGTGAGGATTTTATAGCCAAATTTGGATTTAATGCGATCGAGCATAGCCAAGCCCTTTTGTAGCCCGGGACCGCGGTAACTCTCTAGACTTGTGCGGTTGGCTTTATCAAAGCTGGCTTTAAAGTAAAAATCCACTTTAGGGTCTAGGGCTAGGGGGTGGAGTTTGTGGGCGATTTCCTCTAAAACCTCCATGCTCTCAATCACGCACGGACCGACGATTAAAACACTTTTTGGCAAATTTAACCTTTGTTTGGAGTGTGCTATAATAGCGTTTTGTCTTAATATTTGGCTGAAAGGGCGGTATGCAACTTTGTTTAGCTTTGGACTTGGATTCCAAGCGGGCATGTTTAGACTTGCTAGAGAGCTTAAAGGGTTTTAAGTTGCTCGTAAAAGTGGGTTTGAGGGCGTTTGTGCGCGAGGGTCCTAGCTTCATTAAAGAAATCCAAAACATGGGCTTTAAAATTTTCTTGGATCTAAAACTACACGACATCCCAAACACCATGGCAAGTGCTGTCTTAGAATGCGCTCATTTGGGCGTGGAGCTCTTAACCTTGCATGCTAGCAGTGGCGCGCCAGCCCTTTTGGCGGTCATGGAGCAAGTGCAGGGCTTGAAACAGCGCCCCAAAATCTTAGGCGTTACTCTGCTCACCAGCCTAGATGAAGCGCAATGCCAAAGCTTGTATAACGCCCCCTTAGAGCAACACGCCCTGCACTTAGCCAAGTTGTGCTATGAGAGCGGGCTTGATGGCGTGGTGTGCTCGGTGTTTGAGAGTTTAGTCATTAAAGAGGCGACAAACCCAAAATTTTTAACTCTAACCCCGGGGATACGCCCCAACTTGCAAGAAGTGCAGGATCAAAAGCGCGTGGGCTCGTTGCAAGACGCTAAAACAGCCAAGGCGGATTTTATCGTGATTGGACGCCCCATTTACCAAGCCAAAGACCCCAAAGAAACGACCGCCCAAATCTTAGAAAGCCTAGAACATGCAAATTTGTAAAACACCCGTAGATTTACAAGCCCTAAAGGCGCAAAACATCGGCTTTGTCCCCACAATGGGGGCGTTGCACGCAGGGCATTTAAGCCTCATTGAGCGCGCAAGGGCAGAAAATGATTTTGTCATCGTGTCTATCTTTGTCAATCCCACGCAATTTGGCGCAAACGAGGACTTCAGCACCTACCCACACCCCCTAGAAAAGGACCTAGAGCTGTGCGCTAAGGCTGGGGTTGGCGCAGTTTTCACCCCACAAGCCGACAGCCTTTACCCCTTTAAAGAAGCCATTAGCTTAAACCCCCCAAAGGATTTATTGGGCTTTGAAGCGGACCTACGCCCCGGGCATTTTAATGGGGTCTTGCAAGTGGTTTTAAAACTCTTTAACCTCGTGCGCCCCACTAAAGCCTACTTCGGGCAAAAGGACGCCCAACAGCTTTTAATTATCCAGCGTATGGTGCAAGATTTATTCTTGCCCGTTGAGATCGTGCCTTGCCCCATTTTGCGCGACTTTGACGGCTTGGCTTTAAGCTCGCGCAATGTCTATTTAAGCCCAGAACAAAGGCAACTTGCCCTAAAAGTCCCCAAAGCCCTAAACACGATCCACGAAGCCTACAGGGCGGGCATCACGCAAGGCACCAATCTTTTAGCTTTGGGACAAGAAATCCTAAGTCCCCTTGAGGTGCAGTATTTAAGCCTCGTTAATCGGCAACTTATACCCCTGGAACACATCGAACCTAACAACAGCCTAATTCTCGTGGCTGTGAGAGTCGGCACCACAAGACTTTTAGATAATTTATGGCTGTGAAATGAAACGAGCGGATATAGACATTGTACTAGAAGTGCTTGAGGCGATCCAAGAACCCATAAGCCCTAAACACTTTGACCCGTATTGCCTACTACTAGTGGGAGATTTACCCCAAGACCATCCATCACAAAAAAAGAACAAAAAGCAAAAAGGACATCAAGTAGATCTACCCCGACATGGTGGGGTGGGTTTTGCTTGCAAGTTATGAGATCGACAAACCCGAACGCTACGAACCCGAATTTGACCCCATCCCTAATTTCCACACCCTAGACTTTGGGTTGTAGAAAGTGTTGTAGAGGCTAAAAATTATGGACATAGTTAATATAGGCAGCGATGTTGCGCTTTAAGGTGATCATTTGCGCCATGCCCACACCATAAGCATCATATGCCCCTACATAGTAAGGATCGGCAATGATGGGGATGCGCACACCAAACTCTAAGCCCCTATGCTTCTTAAAATTAGCCCTAAGACCAACATTGACAATCAATTGCACGAAAGTGGGCATGGTTGCGGCAGCAGTCCCTTGATAGACTTGGTTAGTGCTTTGGGATCGTTGGGAAAAATACTGATCCATTGTGGTGCATGTGGGCGTGCCTATGCCTAGATTATTTTGGTTTTGCCATAAGCAATTTCCGCTGTTATCATAACCCTTGCCCATAAACCACGAACTTCCCCCTGCCATCACACCAAAGAGCATGCCAAAAGATTTAAAGTGGTTTGCCTTAGGGTTGTCATAAAAGTTTAAAAGCATGTCAAGCCCCACACCATAGAAGAGATTTGCACTGGCTTGAGAGCTTGGAAGAGAAGGGGAGCTGCCGATGCCCTGCCCACTAAAAAATCCATAGAAGCGCATTCCAAAGCGTTTTTTCTTGCCAAAAAAATATTTATAACCGATCTGCAAATCTCCACCAAAAAGATTCCCACTTAAAAAGGTCTGTGCATTAGGGTTCGAGGAAAACAGCGCATTGAAGAATGTTTGCGAGGAGGTTGTGAGTGTTGAACCCACTAAAGATTGACCTAAAAAATGCGAATACTGAAAGCCCAACCCCACAAATGCGCCGTTTTTTTCTGCACTCAAAGGGTTTAAAGAAAAAGCCGCAAAAAAGCCTAATAAGGCAACCTTTAGAAAGCGGAGCTTTGACTGCTGACTGCTGACTGCTGACTGCTGACTGCTGACTGCGTATCATATCAAAAAATCCTTTATGAAAGCGAAATAAAATGAAACTAAAGTAAACGGAAAAATTTTATCAAATTTGTTTTAAACAATCAAGGACCTTAAGTCCAAGGATTTTAAAATGGTCTTGTTAGAAAAAACACACCATCTTTGATGAGTCGCCTTCGCGCCCACGCTGTGTAGGTTAAAGTGCGGTTGAGCGCACTACATCATTAAAAAGCGTTCCCACCCATCCATTTTTTTTAAGAACTTTTCATTAAATCCAACAACACATCTTTGTTGAAGCTTGGGGTGTTGAGTGTGGGGGGTTTTTTGAAAACCTGCTTTTGGCTCACGCTCTCTTGGATTGTGTTTAGGGCTTGCTTGATTTGCTCTAGACTCTCTTGCAACGCCGCTTTTAAATCCGCCCCTTGTGATAGCAAGTCTAAAGGGCTTGGGGCGTTTAGCTTAAGCATACTTTCGCCCAAATTAATGCTAAGGGTGCTGTTGAACAAGGCTTTACCCATGAATTGCGCCTTTTGCACCAACTCTTGCACGCTCTCAGCATTTAAGGTTTCTAACTTTAGGATTTTTTGGCAGGCGATTTGCAGGCTTTGCAACGCCCCGATACCCTCGTTAATCCCCTTGATTTCGTGGCTAAACTTCTCAATCTTATGTGTCTTGTGTTGGGTGTCTAAAATCTCCAAAGACTGCGTGTCGATCGCCCCCAAGTGTTTTTGGAGAGCCTGTAAAATGTCCTGTTTTAACATATCCATCCTTTGTTGCAAGATACAATACACAAGCATTTTTTATTCCTTAACACTTGGAGAGTTTTGGGTATAATGGCGCACTTTAGGTAGGATTGTTGATGAGATCTATTTTAATTTTATTGTTGCTTGTATGTGTATCTTTAAACGCCGCCTCTATCCAGGTCGTTAAGAAAGAAAGTGCCAAGTCCGCTCCCACCTTGCTTTTAATGGGGGGCATTCAAGGCGATGAGCCCGGGGGGTTTAATGCCACAGACATTTTCTTAATGCACTACAAGATTTTATCCGGGAGTGTGTGGGTGGTGCCCGTGCTAAACCGCTACTCCATGCTTAGAAACCATAGAGGCGTGTATGGGGATTTAAACCGCAAATTCGCTTATTTAAGCCGCAAAGACCCCGAATACCCCTTAATCCAATCCATTAAGAAAATCATCACCGCCAAAGAGGTGAGTGCAATTTTACACTTGCACGATGGCAGTGGGTTTTACCGCCCTCGCTATGAAAGCCCTCTTTTAAATCCTAGGCGTTGGGGCAACTCGTCTATTATAGACCAAGACGAACTGCCTGCGGTGCGCTTTGGGCATTTAAAACAGGTGTCGCAGGGCATTATCGCCAACATCAATAAGTCTTTACTAAAGCCCTTGCACCGTTACTACATCCGCAACACCCACACCGCACGGGGCAATGTAGAAATGGAGAAAGCCCTAACTTACTTTGCCATTAAGCATAAAAAGCCCGCCTTTGCCAACGAGGCGAGCAAAGAATTGCCCTTGCCCTCACGAGTGTATTACCACTTGCTCGCCATTGAGGGGCTTTTAAAAGAGTTAGGCATTAAATACAGCAAGGATTTTAATTTAAGCCCTGAGAACCTTTACAAACTCATCAATGACCCAAGTCTAAGCGTGGTGCTCAATAACAACACCATCTTGCCCCTTTATGGCTTGCGCAACCATTTAAACTTTTTCCCTCTTCCCAAGAACACCCCCATAGAGCAAATCCCCTTAAACTCTAAAAGCTATATTTTGGGCTTACTCCCCCGTCAAAAGCAAGTGTGGCTCAAATACGGCAATAAATTAATGACCCGCTTACACCCCCTATACCTACCCTTCGATCACAGCCTAAAGAGCGTCAAGCTAGAAATTGATGGCAAATTAGAGCAGAGCGCACCCGCTCGTATCATAGAGGTGCATAAATCCTTTAAAGTCTTGGTAAAAGAGGGCTATCGGGTAAATGTCATCGGTTACACCCACAATGGGGCGAGCGATGAAGCAGGCTTTACTATCCGCTACAAAGACCTAGACAAACGCTTTTCTATAGACGCTAAGGGACGGATTTACCGCATTGAGTTTTACAAAAACCAAGCTTTTAGCGGCATGGTGTTGGCGCGCTTTTTATGAGTCTTGCCTTTTGTATCCTTAAAGCATTAAAAGCCTTAAAACTCATAGACAACGCCCCGCCCCTATGGTGGCCAAATGCCGGGAGCGTTGAGGTTGTGCTAGGCGCAATCCTCACACAGCGCGCCAAATTTAGCAACGCTAAAAAGAGTTTAGAGCAACTCAAAAGCGCAGGACTTTTAGAGCAAGACCCCACTAAGAGCCTAGAAAATCTAGCCCACACCCCCCTCGCCACGCTTGCCCCCCTCATTGCCCCTAGTGGGTTTTACAACCAAAAGGTACGACATTTAAACGCCCTTAGCCAAAATATCCTCAAGGATTTCAACAGCTTTGAAACCTTCAAAGCTGAGGTGAACCGTGAGTGGCTGTTAGCCCAAAAGGGGGTGGGTTTTGAGAGTGCGGATAGCATTTTAAATTACGCCTGCTTGCGCCCCGTATTTGTCGTGGACACTTACACCTACAAACTCTTAGCCACTCTAGGCATGGAGATTGAGGACTACCACGCCCTGCAAGAGTTTTTCACCAAAGGGCTAGAACAGGATCTGCCCCAAGTTTTAGCGCTTTATGAGAACAAACTAGATCTAGCGGGCATTTACGCAAGGTTGCATGGCAAGATTGTGGCTTGCATGCAAGGAAAAATTGCGCTTAAACCCCATTTAGCAAATTTAGCAGATTATCTTTAGCAGTAGCATTTCTTGGATAAATGCGGTGGCGATTTGGCTTATTTGGTGTACTTGGTAGATGTGCAGAATAGGAGGGTGGAGCTAAAGGTCGGCACAAAGGCAGAGGGCTGGAATGAAAAAAGGCGAGCTTGAAGTAGGCGGAGTTATTGCATGCCCCCACGCAGGGGTTAGCCACATAAGACGAGAATCCTACCTCTGCATAGACTACCAAGATGATATATGTTTATGTGGGGGCAAAGAAGTCATTAAAGGAAGGGAGCGGCGTGGGGCTTTGTGAGCTTGCCCGTCAAGACTTGGACTATATCTTAAAGGGCGTGGATAAAATCAAGGTTATTAGTCCACACGCAGGCGAAGTTACAATCTATTACACCGCTAAAGAGGGCTTAGACGCGCCCAAATACAAGGGGCTTTAACCCATTTTTTAACCTTTCTTGATTTCTTGATGTAGACATGCTTTGTATTCGTGTGTCTTTTGCAAGAAAAAGCCTCTAGGAATGTTTCTACGGATATAAGTGGTGGTTTTCAAAACACTTTATTTAGCTATTTTATGTAATAATTTCATCTGCCTAGCACGCTTCATTGTTCTTTTCATTGTTCTTTAATACAAATTGTGGCATAGATAGCTCTGCTCAACTACCGGTGGTAGAAAGAGATGGCTGGCAGTGCCTTAATCTGCACCCTAAAACCACGCACAACTTTTAAGCTTTGGGTCGTTATTATAAGCTTTGTAGCGGTCTTCATAAGTCTTTTTGTTGTCGTTTTTATCAATGTAAAAGCCGGTCACAAGAAATACAGCCTCTCCTTTGTGCGCCCTTTGCAAAATCACCATAAAATCAAATCATAGAGCATAAGGCACAGCCTTATTTTCTTGGCTAAGTAGTAAAATAATTTGACATGGGGTTTTGCGTGATCTAAGATGGTTTGCCTAATCCATCCGATTCTGCAGGCTCTTTGTAGATCAAATGCCCTTTTATTCTCTTTATTTCGCCTTGTGATTAAATGCCAAAAGACCTATTCTTTTTGGTTGGGGCGGCCTGGGGGTTGTAGGGGGTCAATGTAAAGGCGATTAGCAAGGTAAAGGGGTGTGTCTATAAAGTCTTGCTTAAATTGTTGGTAGGCAAGCTCTACCATCTCTTCTTCACAAGCACATACGCTAAAATCTAAAAGCGGGTACATTAGGTGTTTTCTTTGAGCACGATTTTAAACACATTGAATTTATTCTCCCAAGGGGGTGTCCCCTTTTCGAGCTTAACCCCCGCCCACTCTTCAATTTTTTGGACGACATGGTTTTTAATGGCACTCTGGTGGGGGATGTCATCGCGGGCTTTGTAGGCGATCGCCCCTATGAGTAGGTCGGTAAGTTGGATGATTTGGGACTGGTGGGATTGGGCGGTGAAACATTGGGCTTGGATGGTGTTGTTGTAGTGGTGGTGCAACACTCTTTCTAACTCCCGCATCCGCACCGCACATTTTGAATCCTTGTAGTCTAGGTAAATTTTGATAGCGGTTTGGGGTTCTATGAGGTTTCTCAGCACATAATAAAACATTTTGTAATAGAAAATGTCTGGGTTACTTTGGTTATAGTAGTCGTGGGCGAGCCTTTGTTTATCTGGGATTAAAATGGCTTGAAAGCGTAGATGGACGCTGGAAAAGAAAAATTCTAGCAAGGCATTATAAAACCGTTCTTACAAACCTATAAAACCGCATAAAATCCTATAAAATCCTATCAATAGAAAAAAATTTTAAAGATTGCGGTTTTTGTTGTATTCCTGTTTCTACCATGCTGGTTA
>NZ_BSWS01000004.1:0-118617 GCF_030270165.1 Helicobacter sp. NHP22-001
AGATTCCGCTGATGGGGTTGTAACCAAGTATGGCTACATACTGGATATAGCTAGTTATGGATCGTTGAAGCAAGAAGCCCACCCGTCTTTAGCGGGTGGGTGATTCACTATTCGAGCGGTAGAAATTATAAAACTTAGTGGCGGGCTTGATAACGTCCCCAAAACTCCGCACACCAAAGAAATCCTTCATCGTTGCCACACGGGTTCTATACTCTTGCTTATCTTGTTGTTTTTGTTCTGCGCCATTTGCAAGGTTTTGTGTTTAGGTTTTTACTTGTTTGCGTGGATAGCGATTTTAGAGCCACAGGGGGTCTACAAGCGACACATGGCAGCTAATCCGTTGATGCTTTAGCTCTCTAACGCTCTACGGGCTTGAAAATACAAAAAGTGGAGGTTTTGGCTTTGAACTGAGAAATTAGGGCTTTAGAAACCCTATTGGAGCAACGGGTTAAAGAAAAGACTTTTGATGATTGTAGCGTTATCGCTTTGGTGCTAGAAGGTGGTGTGCCTCTAAGCGCAACTGAGAAGAAATTACAAGATAAGATCATAAATACCCCCTAGATTGAGTCTTAAGAGCACCCTTTAACACGATAAACAAAGTTTTAGAGTATATTGCGTTATAATGAAAACTTTTGGAGGTGTTGCATGGTATTTAGTGATGCAGAATTACAAAAACCCGTGGAGTTAGCCCTAGAGAAAATCCGCCCTATGCTCTTAAGGGACGGGGGCGATGTGGTGCTTTTGGGCATTAAAGAGGCTAAGGTGTATGTGAGTTTAGAGGGGGCGTGTAGGGGCTGTGCGTCTAGCGCAAACACTCTAAAGTTTGGCATTGAGCGTTGTTTGCAAGAGGAAATTCACCCGGACATGCAAGTCGTGCATGTGTCGCCTGAACGCTATAAAGAGTTGTTTTCTTAAGCCTCTTTAATGACAAATGACCCCAAGAAGCGCACCTTTTGCACGCAGGGCTACAAGGCGTTTTTACACAAGGAGTACCCAAGAGCGGGGTTTTTATTCGGGCAGGCGTTGTTCTTAGACCCGATGGACTCGCACGCCAAGATCGGTCTTCTTTTAAGCGACATTGCCCTAGACTTCCCCAAAGAGGCGCACAGTTTCTATGAGTTGTACCAAAGTTTGTTAGATTCACAACCACGCCGTTATAAGCTCAGCATCCAGCACCAAATTTTAGATTTGATCGCATCTTTTGACGATAGCCTGAGTAAAATGGCGCAGGTGTTTAGCGCAGAAAACCAACTCAAGGCCGAAAGTTTGGAGGGGATTTTATACGCCGACTTTAAGGCCATGTGTGTGGGTAGGGACTTTAAAGAGGTTTTTGAGGACTTAATGTTTAGCACGAAAGTCATTTTTGACAAGAAAGAGGACTTTTACGAGTTCTTAGAAAGCCTTGTGGAGAACGGCTTTTATGAAATGTCCATCTCCTACATTGAGAACATGCGCGAGCTCTTGTGGTATGATGAGCGCGTGAGTGCGATTTTACAAAAAGCCCTAGAGTTAGAAAAGCAAGCCGCAAAATGAAACACTTTCACCCCCTCACCCACAACGCCCGGAACTTCACCCACTTAAGCGAGGACACAAGAGAGCTTGACAACAGCACCCTCTTAGTGCAAACCCCAAGCAACGCTCCCTTCGTGCAGGCGCATTTAGCCAAAGAGCCCAAAACACCCACCATACAAGCCCTAGAACTCTATAGGCTTTTAAATTTATCGCTTCAAATTGTGGGCGTTACGGGCACCAATGGCAAGACCACCACCGCAAGTTGTATTTACTCACTGCTCTTAGATTCGGGGTGCTCTTGCGCTTTGCTTGGCACAAGGGGGTTTTTCATCAACGACAAGCGGGTGAAAGAAAAGGGTTTAACCACGCCTAGCCTACTAGAAATTTACATGGACTTAGTCACAGCACAAGCTCAAGGGGTGGAGTATTTCATTATGGAGGTAAGCTCACATGCCCTCGCTCAAGAGCGCATTGTGGGCTTGGATTTTGTGGCAAGGGTACATACAAATATCACCAGCGACCATTTAGACTATCACAAGGATCTAGAGACCTATAGAACCGTGAAAAATTCCTTTTTTCAAGGCGAGGGACTAAAGATCATCAATCGAGACGACCCTGTGGTGCGCTTCAACCCCAGCAACGCCTATGGCTATGGTTTGGAGCACAAGAGCCATTTAAGCGTGGATGCTTACAGCCTGAATCCGACTTTAAGCGCACATCTAAACTTCAAGCTAACCCCCAAAACCCCGGCTGAAAACTCTTTACTGCACTCCCCGCTTATCGGCCGACATAACCTTTACAACCTTCTAGGGGCTGTGCTTTGTGTGCGCTTACTCACCGATAAACCTCTAGAAGACATTTGCGCCCTTGTGCCAAACTTCTTAGGCGTGAAGGGGCGTTTAGAGGTGGCACACACAAACCCCCTTGTAGTGGTGGATTTTGCCCACACTGCTGATGGCTTCACGCAGATTTTTAATAGCTTTAGTGGGCAGAAAGTGAAAGTTGTCTTTGGCGCAGGGGGCAATCGGGATAAAAGCAAACGCCCTTTAATGGGGCAAGTGGCCACCACCCATGCGATCAAAACCTACATCACCAGCGACAACCCAAGGCACGAAGACCCTCTAGACATCATCAAGGACATTTTGGAGGGCATTTCTGAGAGCAAACGCTCTAGCGTGGTGGTGGAGGCGAATCGCCAAAGGGCCATCGAGCGTGCCCTAAGCGAATTACAAACAGATGAGATTTTACTCATCCTAGGCAAGGGGGATGAGAATATGCAAATCATCGGCTCCACCCTGCACCCTTTTGACGATTGTCAAGTGGTGCAAGCATTTTATAAGGACAAGGCATGAAGGATTTTTATTTATGGTGCGACTTCATTGAGCGGGATTTTTTAGAAGAGGGGTTTCAAACCCTTTTAAAAAAAGGGCAAATTGCGGGGGCGACCTCCAACCCCGCCATTTTTGCCAAGGCTTTGGAGTCTAAAGCCTACCAAGCGCAAATCACGGAGCTTAAAAACGCCAAAATGGGAGCGAAGGACATTTACGAGCATTTAGTCATCGCCGACATCAAAAGGTGCGCTGAGATTTTACTGCCCTTTTGGGAGAAAAACAAAGCTACGGGCTACATCAGCCTAGAGATCGACCCCTTTTTAGCCGACAATGTGGGGGCAAGCGTGGCGGAAGCGCGGGCATTGTTTGGGCGCATTGGCATGCCAAATGCCATGATCAAAGTCCCCGCCACCCAGGCAGGGCTAGAGACCATGGAGCATTTAGCCAAGGACAAGAACATCCCGCTGAATGCAACTTTAGTCTTTGATCCTAAGCGCGCTGGGGATTGCGCCCTTGCGCTTAAAAAAGCTCCCATGGGTGTTGTGAGCATCTTTGTCTCTAGGCTAGACACCTTAGCTAACCGGCTTTTACAAGACAAAAACAACCGTCTAAGCCAAAGCACCCAAGCCACGCTTTTAAACCAATTTGGCATCGCCAACGCCCTAGAGTGCTACCACAGCGTGCAGGGCGTGGGAGCAAGCCGTGTGTATCCCCTCTTTGCCAGTGTGGGCACCAAAGACCCAAGCCTGCCAAAAGACTATTATCTACAAGCCCTAAAACTCGAGCACAGCATCACCACCGCTCCCCTAGAGGCTCTAAAAGCCTACCACGAAACCCCCAGCGCGCCCACAACCTCCATCAAGCACATCAAAGAAACCATGCAAGATTTGGGCTTGGACTTAGAAAAAACGCGGCCAAACTCAGGTTATAACCCGGGCAGACATTCTCTTTTATTGCCGGGACTTAAAGCCTTTGAGGACGCTTTTAGCAAACTCTTAAAGGCTTTGACTTAATAGAGCTTCTATCAAAGCCATCCGCATTGCCACGCCGAGTTTCACCTGCTCTAGGATTTGACAGCGCGGATCGCTTAAAAGTTTGTCCTCTATGTCAATGTTTCGATGCACGGGGCCAGGGTGCAACACCACGACTTCTTTTTTGAGCATGTCCGCCTTGAGGCAATATTTATAGGCGTAGTCTTTCAAAGAGCCATAGGTTTGCAAAGAATGCCGTTCGGTTTGGGTGCGTAAGCTCATCACAATGTCCGCCACTTCTAGGGCTTCTTGCAGTTCGTGGGTGTAGTCAAACGAAGTCTTGGGCAAGAAGTGGGGCGGAGCGACTAAAAGGGGCTTTAGCCCAAATCTAGGTAGAAGTTGTAAATTGCTGTTAGCCACCCTTGAGTTTTTAATGTCGCCCACAAAGGCAATGGTTTTGCCCTTAAGTTGCCCTTTAAAATGCCTATGTAGAGTGAGTAAGTCTAGGAGAGCCTGCGTTGGGTGGGCAAACGCTCCACTACCCGCATTGATTAGGGGGGTTTCTAGGTGCTTGGCTAAATAGGGCAGGGCACTAGAGTGGTGGTGGCGGATGATGAATAAATCGATCCCCATCGCCTGCAAGTTATAGAGCGTGTCTAGCAGAGTTTCGCCCTTTTTGGCAGAGCTGGTTTGCACGCTAAAGGCGTTGAAGTGGGCGTTTAGGCGGGCTGTGGCGGTTTGAAAGCTCGCCACCGTGCGGGTGGAGTGCTCAAAAAAGAGGGCTGTAACGCTCTTGTGGCTGAAATTTGGGGCTTTAACACTCTTGTCTAAAAATCCATTTGCCCGATCTAGTAGGGCTAAAACCTGCGCATTATCTAAATCCTGTGTGCTGATGAGGTGTTTTAACATAGGAGTAATTGTAGCAAAAAAGCAATGAAAGCACAGATCACCGATGCAGACACAAAGCGTTTACAAGTTCCATAAAAGGCAAAATCTTTTTGCAAGGTTTCTTTATACAACAAGCCTTGCATACAAGAGGGTGTAGGGGGCTTAGGGCTCTAATTTTAGCTTGCAGTTTGCCTAAGGTGTCCTTTTAAGTTTTCTAGCCCATCTTTAAGCGCACCAAATTTGAGTTGGTAAGCCTCTCTGCTAAGCCCCTTGCAAAGCTTTGGTTTCCCCTCTTCTATCCCGTTGGAGCACATAAGTTTGTTCTATATAGAGAACTTACAAAACTTGTAAAATGTGTTTAAGAGTGTGGTATTCATCTCTTGTTGGCTTGGCATGTCGGTGCAGTGGGTGAAGTGTGGGTCTAGCTCCCTAGCCATGACCTCTGGGGTTCTTGCTATACCTAAGTGGGAGTATTTTACAAAGCTCGCCTCATCGGCTAGGCCGATGATGGCAACTTTGCTTGTGGTGCTGTAGGTGGTGGGCGTTGTGTGGCGGATTTTATCTTGGCATGGGATGGATGGGGTTTCCAATGCATACCCCTACCTTGCACGGCGTGTCCAATGGTGTGCCATTTAGATGTGGAAAGCATGCGACCTTTTGCCCCGGACAGGATTGCGACACCACGGAGGTGCTCACTGCAAGCCATAAGATGTTACTTTGCTTAAGGCACGCGGCGATTTGGCTAGGGACTTGTTTTTTTGTGAAAAGCAGGTTTTTAGTGGTCTGTGAGTTTACCTGGCACGCTGACAACCCCCTTTGGATGGCAAGATCTCTTATAAGCCCATTGGTAAACTACAAGGAGCAAAAGTTAATGGCGGATTACACCCGCCAAATATTAAGATAAGAGGGTGTACAAAATGAGGAACTTTAAGCGTAGTGTTTAAGCGTTTCTTAGAGATTTTTATATTAAAGTTCTAGCCGTCAATGAAAGCTTACCATGAAATCTAAAACCACTAAACCCACCGGTTCTATCCAAAAGGCCTTTAAAGAACTCCAAAGAGACAATGTCAAGATCACTCTGGCTGTTGTGTTTGTCGTGGCGGCGGCGGGCTTGGCGCTCATCTGTAGCCACACGCCCATACACCTACCCTTGCTCGCTTTAAGCGCAGTTGTGGGTGGGTATATGGCGATGAACATCGGGGCGAACGATGTCGCTAACAATGTCGGCCCACTGGTGGGCTCTCAGGCGATCACTTTAGGCATGGCGCTTTTGACGGCGGCTCTGTGCGAAGTGCTAGGCGCAGTGTTAGCAGGCAGTGAAGTCGTGCAAAGCATTAAGGGCAAGATCATCGATCCCGAGCACATCCAAAACACCACGGTTTTTGTGGGGATGATGTTTTCGGCTCTGCTCTCAGGGGCAATTTGGCTGCATCTAGCCACAGCCATTGGTGCGCCCGTTTCTACCACACACTCCATTGTGGGTGGGGTGCTTGGGGCGGGGCTGGTGGCTGGGGGGGCTGGGGCTGTGGATTGGCCCTTTTTGGGTGGGATTGTGGCTAGTTGGGTCATCTCGCCTGTGATGGGCGGGGGGATTGCGATGGGGCTTATGGTCTTGTTTAAGCAGAGCATCAGCGATCGAGAAGACAAGAAAAACGCCGCCCTAAAGGCGATGCCCCTAGTGGTGGGGGTGATGGGCTTGGCGTTTAGCTGGTATATGCTGGCAAAGGTTCTACGCACGCCGCTAGGCTTGGTTAACGAATTTCTCTTAAGCGTGGGGGTGGGACTACTCGCCTACCATGTCTTTAAAAGTTATGTGGCTTCTAAGTTAAACAGCCTAGAAAACACTAAAGAGAGCGTACACACGCTTTTTACTCTACCTTTGGTCTTTAGTGCCGCTTTGCTTAGCTTTGCCCATGGGGCCAATGATGTGGCTAATGCTGTGGGGCCCCTCGCGGCGATTGTGCAGAGTTTGCAAGAGTGGGGACACCACGCCATCCCCACCAAAGCCTATGCGCCGTTGTGGATCATGCTGGTTGGGGGGCTTGGCATCGCCACGGGGCTTAGTTTGTATGGCCCCCGCTTGATTAAAACCGTGGGCAGTGAGATCACCGAGTTAGACAAAATGCAAGCCTTTTGCATCGCAATGGCGACTGTGATCACGGTCTTGCTCGCCTCAAAGCTTGGCTTGCCCGTGAGCTCCACGCACATCACCATCGGGGCGGTGTTTGGGGTGGGCTTTTTGCGCGAGTTCTTGCAAAAACGGCTCTTTGAGATGAAACAAATGATCTTGGATGCGCACCATGGCGAAGATGCGGGCGTGATTAAAAACTTCCTAGATCGCTTTGAAAAGGCCAACCCCAAACAGAAAAAAGAGATGCTCACCTACTTAAAGACCTTGCAAAAGGAAAACAACACCCTAGAGTACACCGTGGGCCTTAGTAAAAAAGAGCGCAAGCACCTAAAGAAGGCTTATAAAAGTGAGCTTGTCAAGCGCTCGGTGATCAAAAAGATCATCACCGCATGGCTCATCACCGTGCCTATTTCCGCCCTACTTGGGGCTTTAGGATACTATTTAATAGACACCTTTAACATTGTTGAGAGACTTTAGGCTGGTTGTCCGTTAATTATTCTTTGTGGAATAGACTATAGACTAGGGTTTATTAGGCTAATTTTAAGGAGAGTCGTTGGAAGTTTATGAGTCGCTTGCGATGTGCGCTCTCGCCCTTGTTTTGGTGTTGTGCAACGCCTTTTTTGTGCTCTCTGAATTTGCCATTGTCAAGGTCAGGCGCTCCAAACTTGAAGAACTAAGCCTTCATAACAACCCCAATGCCACCCTTGCCCTAAAAATCAACGCTTCAGTGAATACCTATTTAAGTGCCACGCAGCTAGGCGTTACTCTAGCTTCTTTGGGGCTGGGCTGGCTGGGTGAACCCGCCCTAGCACATTTAATCACGCTTATGCTGCATAAATGGGTGCATTTTTCCGCCCTGCACGCCATTGTGCATGTCCTAAGCGTGGTGCTCGCCTTTTGTTGCATCACTTTATTGCATGTGATCTTGGGCGAAATTGTGCCTAAGTCGGTTGCCATTGTGCGGGCAGAAAGCGTGGTTTTGTGGATAGCTCGGCCCTTGCATGCCTTTTGGATGCTCTCTTATCCCATCGTCAATCTCTTTGACTTCTTGGCGCGCTTGGTGCTCAAACTCTTTGGTATTGAGCCGCAAAAGGACAGCGCACACTCGGAGGAAGAGATTAAAATCATCGTGGGGGAGAGTTTAAAAGGGGGGGTGATCGACTATGTGGAGGAGGAGCTGATTAAAAACGCCGTGGATTTTTCAGACACAAGTGCCAAAGAGATCATGACCCCGCGTAGCGACATGGTTTGTTTAGACACCAAGCAGACCCATGAGCAGCACCTGCAAACGATTTTAAAGCACCCCTTCACCCGCTACCCTTGTTGCGAGGGGCATAAGGACAATATTTTAGGCGTGGTGCACATCAAGGACATTTTATCCACCCCCCTCTTGGAGCGTAAAGAACCTGACCTAAAGCATTTATTGCAAGAGGTGTTGATTGTGCCCGAGAGCGCGTCCATTTCGCAGATTCTCATTAAAATGAACCAACAGCAAAGGCGCATGGCGTTGGTGGTGGATGAGTATGGGGGGACTTCGGGGGTTTTAACGATGGACGACATTTTTGAGGAAATCATGGGCGACATTTTTGAGGGACAAAATGAGAGCAAAGAGGGGATTAAAAAGGTCGATGAATACACCTTTGAATGCGACGGGCGGGTGGATTTAGAGAGTGTGGAGGAGCTGTTGGGCTTTCGCTTTGAGCATAACTACGAGCAGGTAACTTTGGGGGGGTATGTTTTTAGCTTGCTAGAGAGGTTACCCGAGGTGGGCGATGTAGTGGGCGATGAGCGGTGCATTTTTGAGGTGTTGGACATGGACAAGGCGCGGATTCGCAAACTCAAGCTCGTAAAAAAGGATTTATGATGCGCAATGATCGGTTTGGGGTGTTGGTGGGGCTACTTAGCGGCGTGCTGGCGGCACAAACGGAGCTCAGCCCCTTGCAAATAGAAGCTAAAAACTCTACAAGTTTAAGCACTCTGCAGACGGATAAATCCACGAAAATCACGCTCAAGCAGGCGTGGGGTATGGTGTTGGCTAATTACGATGGCATCAAGGCGCAGGACTACGCTGAAAAAAAGGCAAAAAAGTTAAGCACAGCGGCGAAACTCTCTTTTTTGCCCGAGATCGATTTAAGCGCGTTTTATGTGCATTTAGGCAAGACCATTGAGATCCAGCCTGTGAGTGCAGGGCAACGCGCCCAAATCCAAAACAAGATCAACGGGCTGGAAAATTCCCTAAAACCCTCACTTGAACAGATCGCCCAAATGGGCGCGCCCTTTCAAGGATTAGCGGGTGCGTTGAGCGGGGTGATGGCACAGGGGACGGCGGGGCTAATGGGGGCGTTGAATCAGCCCTTTTTGTTCTCTAGACAAAATGTGGTGATGGGGGCTTTGAGCATCATTTACCCGCTGTATATGGGCGGAGAGCGTTTTTACATGACAAAACTCGCCTCTTTGGCACATAAAGAGTCGATGGAGGTGTCCCGGCTTAAAAGGCTCTCCACCTTTCAAGAGTTGGTCAAAATTTACTATGGCTTGGTGCTGAATATGGAGGTGGATGAGGTGCTTAAGGGCGTGCAAGCGGGGCATTTAAAGCACTACCAAAATGCCCTCAAACGCCTAAAAGCGGGGCAAATCGCCAAAGTGGAGGCCTTAAGCGCGCAGGTGGCGTATGAAAAGAGCAAAACCAAGTCTATGCAAGCTGATGATGCGCTAGAGGTGGCGACTTTGGCGTTTAACACCATTTTAAGCAGCCAAAACATTCCCGTGGCCAAAGCCCACTTTGCCCCCACAGCGCATTTAAACATCCGCCCTAAAGCCCTGCCTAGTTTGGACTTTTTTGTGCAAGAAACCTTGAGCTCTTACCCTGTGTTAAGAAGTCTGGCGATCAAACAACAGAGTGCACAGCAAATGACAAAATTACAAGTAGCAAAGTTTCTCCCCCATTTTAATTTCTTTGGGGCATACTTGATGAAAGAGAACAACTCCACAATGATGAATATGATCCCCGAGTGGTTTGTGGGCGTGGGCGCGAGGCTGCCCATTTTAACCCCCAATGGGCGCATCATGCATTACCAAGCCGCTAAGATTGACGAGCTACAAACCTCCGCCTTGCAAAGCCAAGCCAAAAAGGATATGGAGCTGTTGGTGCATAAAACCTACCTGCAATGCCAATCCTTGCTCAAAGAGTATAAAAGTTTAGATACGAGCGTGGAGCTGGCTAAAGAAAATTTAAAATTGCAAGAAGAGGCGTTCAACCAGGGCATGGCGACCAACGCGATGGTGGTGGACGCGCGCAACTCTTTGGCGGGCATTTTGGTAGAGCAAAAGACCCACGCCTACAAATACATCAGCGCATTGGTGGATTTAATGGTGCTTAGCGGCCATACAGACCTATTTTACGACTTTGTTTACTAAGGAAGTGGAGTGAAGACAGCAAGAACCCCGGTTATTGTGGTTGCTTTGGCAGCGGTGGGGATTTTAATTTGGCTCGGGCAGGTGTATTACAGCGCCTACAACCACAAACAGCAACGCCTACAAGGCTTTATAGAGGCTAGAGAGTACAGCGTGAGCTCCAAGCTTGCCGGGCGGGTGGAGAGCGTTTTAGTCAAAAAGGGCGACTTCATTAAAAAAGGGGATTTGGTTTTTACGATCGACAGCCCCGAAGCGGAGGCAAAACTACTACAAGCCAGCTCCAGCCACAAAGCCGCCAAAGCCTTGAGTAATGAAGTGCTTAGGGGTAGCCGCAGCCAAACCATTAAGAGCGCAAAAGATGTTTACCAAGCTGCCAAGGCGCAAAGCGATTTAGCCGAAGAAACCTATAAACGTATCCAAAGCCTATATGACAAGGGCGTGGCGAGTTTACAAAAGCGCGATGAAGCCTACGCAGCCTTTCAAAGCGCAACCTTTAAGAAAAACGCCGCTTACGAGCAATACCAACTCGCTCTAGAGGGTGCGTCCAATGAGAGCAAGATCGCCGCTAAAGAGAAAGAGCAGGCCGCTTTAGGGCAACTCAACGAAGTGCAGGCGTTTTTAAGGGATAAAAAGGCCTACAGCCCTATCGATGGCGAGGTGAGCAATGTCTTGCTTTATGGTGGAGAGTTAAGCCCCAAGGGCTTTCCTGTGGTGCTGGTTACCGACACTGCGCATGCGTGGTTGGATTTAAGCGTGCCTGAAAAGTATTTGAGCCGCTTTAAAAAAGGGGCGCGCTTTACAGGCTACATCCCCGCCTTGAAAGAGAGCGTGGAGTTTAAGGTTACGCATATTGCGGTGATGGGCGATTTTGCGACTTGGAAAAGCACGAACAGCAGCCAAAGCTACGACATGAAAAGCTTTGGGATTGAAGCCACGCCCCTAAAGGACATGCAGGCTTTGCGGGTGGGCATGAGCGTGTTGGTGGACATCCCTAGCGACTAAGATGTGGGCAAAGTTTTTCCAATCGCGCTTTGCAATGGCGGTGTGCGTAGCCCCACTTTTCTTTGGGCTTCTTATGATCGCCTTGTTTTATCAACAAATCCCTACACAGCTAAACATCGGGGTGGTGGACTTGGATAACAGCCAACTAAGCCACGAAATGGTGCGCTCGCTTAATGCCAGTAGTGCGCTTAATGTGGCGCATTTTTACAGCAATTTAGACCAAGCCAAGCCTTTTTTGGCCTCTAAAAAAATCTATGGGGTGGTGGTGATCCCTAAGAATTTAGAGCGTCAGGTCAAACTGGGCGTGCAAACCCCCATAGCCCTATACTACAACGCCACCTATGTGCTGGTGGGCAAGACCTTGCTAAACGCCTTTTTATACACTCTCTCCGCCCTAGAAATCAAGCAAGATGTCGCCACGAATTTAAAGCTGCACAGCGATTTAAACACCGCCAAAGCCCTAGCCTTCCCCATGTATGTCGATTTACACACCCTATTTAACGAGCACAACAACTATGCGCAATTTTTGCTGATGGCGATCTTGCCTTGCATGTGGCAGATCTTGGCGGCTTTGGGGATGTTTAACTTTGTGCAGATGTGCCAAAATGGTCGTGAAGTGTGGGTGGCTTTGGGGCTCAACACGCTCATTTTTAGCGCGTGGGGGGTGTTGATGCTCTTTTACTTGAAGCCTTACAACGCCCACTGGGGACTATTACTGCTCTCTTGTGTACTGTTGGTTTTGGCGATCTCTAGCGTGGTGGTGGGTTTCTTTTTCTTGCTGAAAGAGCCGATGCGCGTGGCCTCTTTCATCGCCCTTTATACCGCCCCCTCTTTAGCGTTTGTGGGCGTCACCTACCCCACAGACAACATGCCCGCCCTAGCGCAATTTTGGAGCGCGCTCTTGCCCGCCACTTACTTCATAAAAGCCACCATTGCCCTAGACTATTACCAAGCCCCCCTAGATTTAGCCTTAAAAGCCATCGCCCACTTGCCGGTCTTTTGGCTCTTTTATGTACTAGGGCTTGCCCTTTTTGCCAAAAGAGAGCGGGCATGCTAAAGGTATTTGCAGACGAACTTAAGGGCATTTTTAGCCACCTTGGGGTGCTGATGGTGATCATCGGTGGGCCGCTCTTTTATGCCATGCTCTACCCCCTGCCCTATAAAAACGACATTGTAACACGGCAAGCCATCGCCCTAGTGGATCACGACCACAGCCACCTATCCTACAGATTCACCCAAATGCTAGAAAGCACGCAGGGGGTGAGGATCACCTACCGCCCAAGCTCCATTCAAGAGGCCAAGAAACTCTTAGAAGAAGAAAAAGTCTTTGGGATCGTGCTGATCCCTCGATTTTTTGAGCGGCATGTATACACGAGCGTTCCTGCAAAAATTGAGCTGTATGCCAACGCCAACTACTTTCTCATCTACAGCACCATCGCCCACGCCACGCTAGAGACTCTGCAAGCCCTAAGCCAAAGGGTCAAAATCTACAAGGATTTATACCTAAGCGAGCGCACCACTGAGCACAATCTCTTTGATCTGCAAACCATCCCACTTTACAACCCCTCCCTTGGCTATCTTAACTACGCCATCGCCCATGTCTTTATTTTCATCTTGCACCAAACGCTTTTGATCGGGGCGGGGGCGATCACCTGTGCCAACCCTAGACGCTTTAAGGGCTTTGGGGAGGCTCTAAAAATCTGCTTTGTGCGTGTCTTGTGCTTCACCTTGATCTACATTTTCCATTTACTGCTCTACTTTGGAATGCTCTTCCCCTACTATGGCGTGCACATCCACGCCAACCCCACACAATTACTGATCTTTGGCGTGGTCTTTCTCTTTGCGGTGGCAAGCTGTGGGGTGTTCTTTGGCTCGTTCTTGAGTAAGCCTGCCCAAGCCACGCAAATTGTCCTTTTCAGCTCTTTGCCCTTAATTTTTATGATGGGCTTCATTTGGCCCACCGAGCTCATCCCTGCTTTTTTGCGCCTGCCTCTGCAGCTCATCCCTGCCACGCATGGCATCTCGGGTTTTGTGATGCTCAACCAATTTGCCGCTCCCTTTAACGCAGTGCGTTACGACCTGTGCGCCTTGGTTATTTTAGCCCTTGGCAGCCTAGTGGCGGGGGCGTGGCGGCTTGCAAGGGCAGATTTTGCTACAATGAATCAACTTAAATTAAAGGATTAAAATGTCTAGGCGTATCGCTTTCATCTTAGCTAGTGCATTCATTTTAGGAGCGTGTAGCTCAGGCCCCAAACAAGCAGTCTTTTTACAAGACATGCCCAGTTGGATGGTGCAGGACATGAGTGGGTACACCACACAAGGGATCGACAGCTCCCATGTGATCGATGGACAGGTGCAGCGATCGGAGGTGATCGCTAGAGATCGCGCCCGCTTTAGAGTGGCGATCCACATTGCCGACAAGCTCAAGGCAACTTACACTGCTAGCCAAAACGCCCACCAAAAACCCTATGATGATGCGATCTTTAATCAAATCATCCAAGCCATTGCTGCCAGCTTAGGGCATGGGGTGCAACTGGGCGAGTATGTCAACCCCAACAATGAAGAGGTCTTCATGTTGGTGCAAGTGAACTTCTACGACCAAGCCAAACTCCAAGCGGCCCTAGAGAAGATCAAACCCTTAGCCTCTGAAACCATCCAACAAATCGCGGCAGGTATGAAAAAGATTTTTGATGAATTGAATTTAGAGAACGCCACAAAAAACCACCACGATTTCACAAAAGATCGCGGGGGGCGTTAAAAACGACTAGGGGAAAAGAAGGGCTTAAAGAGTGTTTCTAAAGGGGGTTTAAAATACGCCTCCAAGCGGAGCGTAAAGGGGTTTATTTCACCTTTTCGAGGTATTCGCCCGTTTGGGTGTTGACTCTAATCACCTCGCCCTCGAGCACATGGAAGGGCAC
Organism: Helicobacter sp. NHP22-001; assembly: GCF_030270165.1. Taxonomy (NCBI): domain Bacteria; kingdom Pseudomonadati; phylum Campylobacterota; class Epsilonproteobacteria; order Campylobacterales; family Helicobacteraceae; genus Helicobacter; species Helicobacter sp. NHP22-001. The sequence goes on from NZ_BSWS01000004.1 coordinate 14,168, forward strand.
TTGCACCACCGCCCCAGTTTCAAGCGTGGCGGGTTTTTTGCTGGCACTGGAGGTGTCGCCCTTGAAATTGGGGGGGGTCTCTGTGATCTTCAACTCCACCACTTGGGCGACCTCCACAGAAATTGCCTTTTCATTATGAAAGAGCACCTGTACTTGGGAGCCATCGAGCATCCACTTAGGCGCATCCCCGACTTGATCCTCGCTCAGCGCAATTTGTTCATAGGTTTCTGTGTCCATGAACTGGTAAGAACTTCCATCAAAGTAGAGAAATTGCATGGGTTTTTGCAACAAGTTGGGCTCATCGCATTTGTCGCCGGCGTGGAAAGTTTTTTCAATCACCTTGCCGTCTAAAAACGATTTGATTTTCGCCCGCACAAAGGCCGCACCCTTGCCCGGTTTGACATGCTGGTATTCCACGATGCGGTAAGGCACGCCCTGTATTTCAATTTTCAAATTCTTTTTTAATTCGCCCATGCCAATGGCCATTGAGTTCCTTTAATCCTTAAATTTTACCCGCACTGCCAAGCACACGCATGCGCTCCACAATGACGGCTTTCACCGCCTCTATGCCGGGGGTGAAGTATTTACGCAAGTCAAACTCGCTGGGGTTTTCGTTTGCCATTTTACGCACTTGGCCGATGAAGGCTAGGCGTAAATCTGTGTCGATGTTGATTTTATTGATCCCACCCTTGATGGACTGCTCGATGAAGTCAAAGGGCACGCCTTTAGAGCCCTTTAAATCCCCGCCCGTGCTTAAAAAGGCTTGGCGCACGCTTTCAGGGATGGAGCTTGCCCCGTGCAAGACTAGGGGGATATTGGTGCGTTTTTTCACCTCCACAAGGCGATCAAAGTCTAGTTTGGGCTCGCCCTTGAACTTAAACGCCCCGTGGCTCGTGCCAATAGCCGGGGCTAAATAATCCACTTGGCTCACTTTCACAAACTCTTCAGCCTCATTAGGATTGACCAAGACTGCGTCTTTTTCATCTACGGAGATATTATCCTCAATGCCCATCAGCCGTCCTAGCTCTGCCTCCACGCTCACCCCCTTGGAGTGGGCGTAATCCACCACTTCTTTAGTGAGATTTAGATTTTCTTTGAAGGGGTGATGCGAGGCGTCGATCATCACAGAAGTGAAGCCCGCATCCACCGCCTTTTTACAGCTCTCAAAGCTGGTGCCGTGATCAAGGTGCAAGGCGACGGGGATGTCCGAGTAGCGTTTGCTCATGGTATAGACCATGCTAAGCACCATGTCAATACCCAAATACTTGATCGCCCCCTCGCTGGCTTGCACGATGAGGGGCGATTTGGCGGTGTCGGCTGCCTCAAAGATCGCGCGCAACATTTCAAAATTGACAAAGTTAAACGCCCCAACTCCATAGCCCTCCTTATGGGCTTTGCTTAAAATCTCAATGCCCGTAACTAGCATGTAAGCCCCCTAATCTTTGGTGATGTTTATTTGTACATGTTTGCGCAACTTCTCGAGCTCTCCCTTGACATATTCTTGAAACTTGTGCTCTTTTAAGATACCGATGATGGTTTGCCTAGCTTGCTCAAAAGTAGGGGTTTTTGGCTCATTTTTGCTATTAAGATAAATCACATGGTAGCCAAACTCAGTTTTAACGGGGGTTTTTGTGTAGGTGCCGGGTTTGAGCGCAAAGACAGCGTTAGAAAACTCGGGTGCCATTTGGCTTTTTTGGAATTTGCCCAAATCCCCGCCATTTTTGCTGTTTTTGGTGTTGGGGTCGATGGATTCGCGGTTGGCAATTTCGATAAATTCTTTTTCTACACGGGTTTTAGGCACTTTGTTGAGCTCGGAGATCACCCGTTTGGCATCCGCTTCGGTTTTTACTAAAATGTGGCGGGCGTGGGCTTCTTGTTGCACGAATTGCGCTTTATTTGCCTCGTAGTATTGTTTTAATTTAGCTTCGGGGATGTCCTCTTTACCGATCGCCTCAGCTTGGCGTTTTGCCCAAGTTTCAACCAAAAGTTGTTTTTTATAGCTCGCCATCCTTTTGGCAAAGTCAGCGGTTTCGTCTAGTTTCTCTCTTTTAGCTTCTCTTTCAATCAACAAATTGTTGATGGCTTGTTCTAGCAAGGCTTCTTTTTGCTCGGGTTTGAGTTTGTCAAAGTCAAAGTTTGGGTTGCGCTGCTTAATCACATTAAAATCGCTCTCTGTGATGTCCACCACTTCGGGTTTAGCAGGGGCTTCTTTGTGTTTTCTGTGGTGTTTACCCTTAGTGGGTGTGTCTTGAGGGGCGGGGAAAGTCACGGTGGCTAAAGTCTTTGCCCCCACAAAACCCACACCTAACGCCCCCATCAAAACCAAACTCACGATGCTTCTCTTAACCATAAAACTCTCCAGACTATTGTAGAATTGAAACTTTGCATTTGCAAAGGCATGAAAGGATTATTTTAGCATGCTAAACTTAATATAACCACTAAACCACAAAGTGAACTATCTTAACAATGGAAAAGGAAAATGGAAACACCGCTACAAAACATCCATAAAAGCTGGAAAGACTTCTTAAGCTGGAAAATGTTGTTTTTAAACTTAGGACCCGTATTCTTAGGGGTGCTGTTTTGGGGAGTGATTTTGTTCCACTTCGGGGGCAATATGGTGCGCATCATTGAAGGCTTTTTACCCACGAGCTGGGATCACTACGCCCACACCAATGGGCTTTTGCCCGCCATGTTCTTGCTCGCCATTAAGATTTTTGCCTATGTGCTCTTGTTGCTCTGCGTCTTAATGTTGAGTTTGATCGGCAATCTCTTCATCTCGCTCTTTTACACCCCTGTGGTGATTTGCTACTTACACAAGCGCGATTACACAAACCTACCCCTAGAAAACTTCGGAGATTTCATGGGCTGTATCCAGCATTTCTTAAAGCAACTCGCCTACTTGTGCATGTTCTTGGTGGTGTGTATCCCGCTGTACTTCATCCCCTTCGTGGGGGTGTTCGTGTCCCTGATCCCGCATTACTTTTTCTTTAAAAACACGCTCTCTTTTGACATCGGTAGTTCCATTTACAACCAAGAAACCTATCAAGAAGTGCTCAAGGAATACAAAGTCCCCCACCACAAAGTCGCCATTGTGGCTTACTTATTCTCTTTGATTCCTATATTTAACTTTTTTGCCACGCTTTTACAGACCATCATCCTTGCCCGCTTCTTCTTAGACATCAAAGCCCAAAAATCTAATGCACGAGTTTAGCTAAACCCCAGCCAGCCACTACGCAGAGCAACCCTAGTAGGTTGCTTCCCACCACATAGGCGATCGCCTCGCTAAAGGCTTGCTTTTGTAAGAGCTTTAAAGTGTCTAGCCCAAAAGAGGAAAAAGTCGTAAAACCCCCCAGTACCCCCGTGATAAAAAACACGCTCATTTTATCGCCCAAGATGGATTTAGCCGCCAAATGCCCCGCAAAGCCGATCACAAAGCAGCCGATCAAATTCACGCTAAAAGTGCCTACAGGAAAACTCTGCCAAATCCATAACTTCGTGGGCGCGATCTTGCCCACAAAATAGCGCAAACTAGCCCCCACAGCCCCGCCCAGTGCCGCTAATAAAAACATCAAATGCATGCCAATCCTTTAAATTTTTAAAAATGTTAGCAAAGATTTAAAGCGTTTTGGCTAACTCTAGGCAGGCTTCAAGGCTCGTTTCTGGGCTTAAATGGGCGCAAATATGCGGATCAAGAGCGTTTAAGGTGCTTTGCCCGATGGCTACGGCCACATAGCTAGAATCCCAAGCAAAATTTTTTAAAAAATGCCTATAACTGCTAGGGGCAGTGAACACCAGCACGGAGTGGGGCTTGGGCTTTTGCGTTTGCGCTAGCATTAATGGGATGTTTTTGTAGGCAACCAAAGAGGGTAAAAAGTCTAGGGCATTTGTGGCGACACTTTGAGCGCGCACGAAGAGCGTGGGCTGTGGCAAAAGGTCTTTAATTTCTTTAACAAAGCCCTTGGCATGTCCGCTTTGCCCCACAAAGGCAACATTAAAGCCTAGACTTTTTGCCATTTGTGCGCTTTTTGGGGCGAGCACAAAGGTGGGTAAGCTTTTTAGAAAGGCGAGGGTATTGGTGTTTTTTAAATTGTGCTCTAAACTCAAGGGGGCGTGTTTAGAAGTGAAAAGCAAGGCTTTTAAAGAAGGCAAGGGAGGGGTTAGATTGTCCAAATTTAGGGGCAAATAGACAATTTGACTACAAGCTAGGTAGCTGACACGGGGCTCTAGTGCTGCTTTTGCGTCCCCTGTGATCGCACTGCCGATCACAACAATGGGGCGCACTAATTTTCTAGCACTTCTAAACCCGATGCCTTAAAGTCGTCAAAATCTGCTTTCAAAAAATAAATGTTTTGCACCCCCGCCCCGTGCAAGGCATTGGCGTATTGCGCAGCGGTGTTGCCCCGCCAGCATTGCAACAAAACCTTTTGCCCAGAGTGTTCTAGGGCAAACTTCTTTATCGCGTTCAAGTCGTCCATGTGGAGCGCTTCTTTTAAATGCGCCTTGTGATAACTCTCGGCGTCTCTGATGTCGATCACACAATAATCCTTGGGATTGAAAGACCTAAGCTCTACGAGCTGGTGGGTGTAGTTGCTCTCCATACAAAATCCTTTAAAATTTTGGGGGATTTTAACATATTTTCACACACAAAGATAAACAGCAAAAAAAGTGGTAAAATTGCCTCATTTTGACAACAAAGGCAACACATGCAACAAAATTACGCTGCATTTTACCAAGAAGCTCAAGATTTCTTGGGCGATCGTATTTACAAGGATTATTTGCGCCGTGTGGTTTATGGCATAGATGCGTCCTGTTACCGCTATGTCCCCGAGTTGGTCGTCAAAGCCTGCCACGAGAGCGAGATTGTGCGCCTTTGCGCCTTAGCTAAGAGGCACAACACACCCTTAACCTTTAGGGCGGCGGGCAGCTCTTTATCGGGGCAAGCGTGCGGCAGTGGGGTGTTGGTGATGGCAAATTTAGGCTGGCAAGAGATCAAACCCCAAGAGAACGGGGCGAGTGTGCGCCTTGGCTGTGGGGTGATTGGAGCACAAGCCAACAACGCCCTAAAGGTCTATCAAAAAAAGATCGGGCCTGATCCGGCGACCATTGCGACCGCCATGGTGGGGGGGATTTTAGCCAACAACGCCAGCGGCATGTGCTGTGGAGTAGCGCAAAACAGCTATAAAACCTTAAAATCGATTCGTGTAGTTTTAGCCGATGGCACGCTCTTAGACACGAGCAAACAAGAGAGCGTGGAGGCATTTAAACAAAGCCACGCCCCCCTTTTAGAGGGGCTTTTAGCTTTGCGTAAGGAAGTGCTAGAGGATGAAGAATTGCACGCCTTGATCCAAAAGAAATACAAAATCAAAAACACCACAGGTTATAGCCTAAATGCCCTCATAGACTTTGAAGATCCCATAGATATTTTAAGCCATTTATTCATTGGCTCGGAGGGGACTTTGGGCTTTATCTCTAGCTGTGAGTTGCATTGTGTGCCCGACTACCCTTATAAAACCTGCTTCTTGCTCTTTTACGAGACTTTGGCAGAGGGCTTAAAGGGGGTGCAAATTTTGGCACAAAATGCGGATAAAATCAGCGCCGCCGAGTTAATGGACTATGCGTGTCTAGCCAGCGTGAAGGGGGCGGAGGGCATGCCTAGCGTGCTAAATGAGGTGAAGCCGGGGTATTCGTGCATTTTGGCGCAGCTTGAGAGCACCGATCTAAGCACCCTTGAAGCCAACAGCGCCTTTGTGCTCGAAAAACTGCAAGCCGTCCCCACCGTTTTACCCCTAGAGCAAAGCACAGACCACAAAGTCTACAACGCATGGTGGAAAATTAGAAAAAGCATTTTCCCCATTGTGGCGGGGCGGCGGCGCAGTGGGGCGAGTGTGATTACAGAGGATTTATGTTTTGACATGGAGCATTTACAAGAGGGAATTGCCAACTTGCAAAGCTTGTTAGAAAAGCATGGCTTTAAAGAACATAGTGTGATTTTCGGGCATGCTTTAAGTGGCAATTTGCACTTTTTAATCACCCCCCTACTAGAAAACCCCACTGAGAGGACGCAATTTAGTGCGCTCATGGAGGATTTGGCCCAAATGGTCGTGTCCTTGCAAGGTTCGATCAAGGCCGAGCATGGCACAGGGCGCATGGTCGCCCCCTTTGTCAAATTAGAGTGGGGTGAGAAGGCCTATCAAATTTGCGAGCGCATTAAAGCCTTGTTTGACCCGGACAAACTCTTAAACCCCGATGTGATTCTCTCCAACGACCCGCAAATCCACGCCAAGAACTTAAAAGAGAGCGTGCCCATTGCCCCCGAGATTGAGCCTTGCATGGAGTGCGGGTTCTGTGAGCGCATTTGCCCTAGTCGGTATTTGTCCTTAACCCCCCGCCAGCGCATAGGTTTACAGCGCGAGATCGCCTACTTAAGCCAAAGAGCAGCGCAGGGACTAGCCACGGATAAAGTTTTACTAGAAGAGCTTTTGGAGGGCTATAAATACCTGAGCGATGAAACTTGTGCGGCGTGCCATATGTGCTCCACGCTCTGCCCTTTAGGCATTGACAGCGCCACGATTGCACTCAAAACCCGCACCAAAGAAAAAGCCCCCCTAGTGGCAAAAGAAATTTTAAAGCACATGGATGTTGTGGTGGGAGGGCTAAAAGTGGGGCTTGGCGCGGTGCAAGTGGGGCAAGTAGCATTAGGGGCAAATTTTATCCACAAGTGCAGCCAAAAGTTGCACACCAAAATCCACACGCCCATTGCCCCAAATTACATGCCAAGAAGGAATAAATTTAAACTCACCAGCAAGCCTAGCGACCAAAACGTGCTGTATTTTTCCACTTGCATCAACCGTGCCTTTGCGCCTTCAAAACTCATGCCCGATCCGCGTAGTTTGCAAGAGGTGTTCGAGTCGCTGTGTCAAAAGGCAGGCTTTGGGGTGATTTATCCTAAAGAGTTGCCCAAGTTTTGTTGTGGCAAGGCGTTCATTGACTATAAAGATTTAAGTGTGCAAAACACCGAGAAAAATGCCAAACTTCTAAAAGAGTTGTCTAATAATGGCCAAATCCCCATTGTGCTAGACCACAGCGCATGCAGCGCGTATTTGATCGAGCAATTAGAGCACACGGGGCTAAAAATCTATGACATGCCCATTTTCATCCAAGAGTTTTTACTGCCCCATTTAAAAATCACGCGCTTAAACGAGGATATTGCGCTTTACACCATGTGTGCGGCCAAACGCTTAGGCTATGCGCAAAACATGCGGGATTTGGCTAAGGCATGCGTGAGCGGCAAGGTTGTGGAGCACACCGACACGGGTTGTTGCGGTTTTGCGGGCAACAAGGGTTTTTTAACGCCTGAACTCAACGACCACGCCTTGTTAGACTTCACTAGCTTTTATCAAGATAAAAAACTTAAAAAGGGCTTTTGCAGCTCCAGCACCTGCGAAGTGGGCTTAAGCCAACACTCTAACATCCCCTTCCAGCACATTGCCTACTTGGTTGATTCGTGCAGCGATGAATAACTTAGCGCATTTGGCCATCATCATGGATGGCAATGGGCGGTGGGCAAGATTGCAGGGCAAGCCTAGAACGCACGGACACCAGCAAGGAATCAATGCTTTAAGAAACATCACCATTTGGTGCGCCAAAGAACACATCGCCTATCTCACGCTTTACGCTTTTTCTACTGAGAATTGGAGTCGCCCTAAAAGCGAAGTGGATTTTTTAATGCGGATGCTCAAAAAATACCTCGTGCAAGAGCGCCCCACTTACTTAGAGCATAAAATCCGCTTCAAGGCGATCGGCAATTTAAAAAAATTCAGCCCCGCTTTGCAAAAAACCATTTTAAATTTGGAACAAGAAACCGCCAGCCACACCGCCCTAACGCAGGTGTTGGCCCTGAACTATGGGGGACGCGATGAGATCGCTAGGGCATGTGGGCAGGTGCTGGAGTTGGGGCTAAAGGGGGATTTGCAAGAGCTCATCGGGGCGCATTTAGATACGGCGGGGTTACCCGATGTGGATTTGTTGATTCGCACAGGTGGGGAGATGCGCTTGTCTAATTTCTTGCTGTGGCAATCCAGCTACGCCGAGCTGTTCTTTAGCCCGGTGCTCTGGCCCGATTTCACGCCCACACATTTGGCCAAAATCATTGCTTCGTTTAACCAAAGACAGCGTAAATTTGGTAGGGTGTAGCAGAAAGGGGCTAGCATGGCGCTAAAAGTTGTGGTGTGGGATTTTGATGGAGTGGTGTTTGATAGCATGCACTTAAAGGGGGAGGGGTTTAAGGAATTGTTTAGGCGGCACACCAAGGCAGATGAGACTGCCCTAAAGGCGTTTGAGGATTACCATTACGCTAATGGGGGGGTGAGCCGCTTTGATAAAATTGCGCACTTTTACACCCAAATTTTAAAGAAAACCATAGATGCGGACAAGATCAACGCCCTAGTGGAGGAGTTCGGGCACATCATTGAAAAGGACTTGTTCTCAAAAGAGCATTTAAATTTAGAGGTGATGGACTTTGTGAAAGCCAATCACGAAAAGTATATTTTCCATATCGCCTCGGCGGCTCTGCACACTGAGTTGCAGGCACTCTGCGCGTTTTTGGGGATTTCGCCCTATTTTAAGAGCATCGAGGGTGCGCCCCCGTCTAAGGCTAAAGTCTTAGCAAATCTTTGCACCAAGTATGGCTATAAGCCTAGCGAAATGGTCTTGATCGGAGATAGCAAGAGTGACTATGAGAGTGCAAGGGTAAATAAAATCACCTTTCTAGGCTACAACAACCCCACCTTACAAGCTCTCTTGCCACAAGCCTATATTAGTCGCTTCGCCAACTTAGATTTAGATTATATTTGCCAGCATAATCAAATAAACTCAATTTAAACAAAGTGGGTGGTTTAGATGTATTAGGGGTAGCCACCGGCAGTGTGGGCTTGGCTACTATCTAGCTTAGCAAAATGGGTAAATGCCATCGCCCTCGCACGCACACCAAAGGGGACATATTGGCAAAGTCTTGGCAAGAATTTAAGCATTTCGCGCTCTACAGCTCATCTTCGGGCAAAATCTTAGACCAATTTTTAATGAAGCGCAAAAAGGGGGAGGTGTCGGGGGGGTTGGTGTGGCGCACCACCTGCCCATCCTCCACGCCCTCCCAAATCAATTTAGAGTGCAAGGCGTGCCTTTCTAAAATCAGGTGCCAACTATCGCGCATTTGCTCTTGCATGCGGCGTTGCAAGTAGGTGGCAAAGGCGGGGTTATCAAAGACCACGACCGACTCAGTGTTGATTTGCGCCGAGCGTGCGTCTAAGTTGAAACTGCCAATCCAAGTCAGTTGGCTATCAAAGATTAAAATCTTGCTGTGCAGAGAGTTTTTAAGCCGACCCTTGATTTTAAAGTGCACCCCCCCCTTACGGGTGTATTTAATGTAGCGGGAGAGTTCGCTCTTGGTTTCGTAGACATTAGCCCCTGCCTTGACTAACTTTTTGGCGTATCTCTCCCACGCCCCATAAACCACAATTGCATCTGTGGAGGCGAGCGAGTTGGTTAAAATGCTAAGCTCTAGTCCTTCGCTTAGTTTCTGTTTAAAGGTTTTAAGCAGGGCGGGGCCGGGGATTAAATAAGACGAGGCAATGTAGAGGCTGTTTGTGGTGTGCTTTAAAATCTCTTGCAGGGCGTGGTTGATGGGGGATTTGGGGTTTAGGGCGTAGATTTTTTCAGGGCGATCGGCAACAAAGTAAGCCCGCCCTAGGTAGCCCTTGTTTCGTTTATTGATGAACTTTTGGATGAAGGCTTGTACTTCCTTGTCATAGGTGCTCTGATCGTTTAGTAAGAGTTTAGAGAGGCTCTTGGCGTAGGTTTTGGCGTATTTCTTTAGTTTTCTGTGGCTAGGCAGTAAATTAGCCGGGATCGCGCCTTTAAAGTTCCAATATTCTAAAAAACTCTGCTTGGCTTTTAGGCTCACCGCCCCCAAAAAGAGCGCGTCCGTGTCTAAAAAGTTTTCTTCTAGGTCGTTGTCAAAGTAGACATCGGCGATGTTGCGCCCCCCAATCACTAGAGCCACATTATCCACAATGAAAATTTTATTGTGCATGCGCTTTTTAATGCGGTCGTAGCACGCCATCATTTCTAAATAGCGTAGTCCCTTATTGCGGACACGATAGGGGTTAAAGATTTTGACATCAATATTGGGGTGGGTGTTTAGCATGATGATGTCGGACATGTCCGAATCTAGCCCATTGTCATCAATCAAAAGGCGCACCTTCACCCCCCGATTGGCCGCCTTGTAAAGCTCCGACATCATCACCCGTGAAGAAATGTCGTTCTTGTAAAGGTAGGTCTGTATGTCTATGTTGTGCGTGGCTAGGCGGATTAAGGCGATGCGTTGTAACAAGGCTCTGTTCCCATCTTGCAAAATGAAGCCCAAACTCTGCTTAGGATTTTGGTTCAAGGTTTGGGCGTACACCTGCCCTAGGGGGGTTTTTAGGGGTTGGTAGCTTTCTAAAAGGTGGATGTGATCGGGGCGTTTTTTGGCAATGGTGGCAAGACACCCGCTGAAAAACAGCGGGCATACAAGCAGACAAATGCACAAAAAGCGTTGCAAAAAAACCCTTAATCAGTCCAAAATGGGTTTTTTAGGCAAACACATGGCGGCGGCAAACATGCACGCCATCATCACGGCAACATAGACAAAAAAGCCGTTTTCTATGTGGTAGTGCTTGAATTGCAGAGCAATGTAGGGAGTAGAGCCCCCAAAGATCGCATTGCCTAGCGCAAAGCTAAAGCCCGTGCCAAGCGCACGCACATGCTCAGGGAAGAGCGAGGCTTTAAAGATCCCAGATACCGAAGTGTAGAAACTGAGGATTAAAAAGAGAGCGAGCACGGCTAAAAAGGCGATCGTGGTGTTGTGGGCGTACATAGACATGACCCTAAAGAGCGGAGCGATGCCAAAGAACGCCAAGATTGAAAAGGTGATGACCGCCCGTCTGTGGCTGATTTTATCGCCAATGTAGCCAAAGAGCGGCTGGATGAGCATGAGGATTAAAAGCCCAAAAACAAAGACATCATTCACCACAGGTTTAGCCATGCCGGCATTTTCTAGGTAGGTTTTGGCGTAGGTGGTGATCGTGTAAAAGGCGAGCGACCCGCTTGCGCTGATGACAAACACAATAAAACAAGTCTTAAAGTGGGGTAAGAGTGCCTTTAAAGTCCCCCGATCTTGATGCTCTTCTAACTCGCTAGAGCTCTCATCCATTAAACGCCGCGCTACTAAAGAACCCAAAGCGAGTAACCCACCCAGCACAAATAAAATCCGCCACGCAAAGGCACTCACCTGCGCTAGACTAAAGAACATCATCAAGACGCCAATGCTCGCCACCGCTAAAAACTGCCCCCCGATTAAGGTGCTGTATTGAAAGGAGCTGTAAAAGCCCCGATTGCCCTTAGAACTAAGCTCAGACAAATAAGTCGCCACAATGCCATACTCCCCGCCCACGCTAAGCCCCTGCACCATGCGCGCCAGCAGTAAAAATAAGATCGCCAAATCCCCCACACTATCCTTAGTCGGCAGGGCGGCGATCATAAAAGAGCCAATGGACATCAAAACCACGGACATGATCATGGACTTTTTGCGCCCGACTTTATCGGCTAGAGAGCCAAAAATCCACGAGCCCAAGGGGCGCATGAAAAAGCCCACTGCAAAAATCCCAAAAACTTGGATTTGTTGGATGATGAGGTTGTTCGACTCGCTAAAAGAGTGGGCGAAGTAGGTTGCGCTAAAGGCATAGATATAAAAGTCAAACCATTCTACCAAGTTGCCGCTTGCCGCTGCGATGACTGAGCGGATTTTCTTACTCTGTGTCATTAGCGTTTCCACAACCCTTTCGCTTTGTCAATCAAACTCGGCTTTTGCTTTTTGGCAAAACGCCTAAGCGTGGCTAGGAAGTGGTGCCACTCGTGGATCTCCATTGCCGGAATTGCCCCTGCGTAGTTGGTGTGCGGGGGTAAGTCTTTGCCCACCGCCCCCTTGCCCCCAATTTGGGTAAATTCCCCAATGTGCATATGCCCCCCGGTGCCCACCTGTCCGCCTAGCACCACATTGCGCCCCATGGTCGTAGAGCCCGATAGCCCCACTTGCGAGACGATGATCGAATGCTCGCCCAGCACGCAATTATGCCCCACCTGCACCAAATTATCGATTTTCACGCCTTGCTTAATGTGCGTTACTCCAAAAACCGCCCGATCGATCGTGGTGTTCGCTCCGATCTCCACGAAGTCATCGATCTGCACGATGCCCGTGTGCTCGATCTTGATGTGTGCGCCTAGCTCGGTGTGGGCGTAGCCAAAGCCATCGCTGCCGATCACGCTGTTGGCGTGGATGATCACTTCATTGCCAATTTGCGTGTTTTGATAAATGGTAACATTGGGGTAAATCTTGCAATTCTTGCCAATTTTCACCCCGTCTCCTAAAACCACATTTGCCATAATAATCGTGTTGTCTCCAATCTCAACCCCTTCGCCCACCACGACATGGGGCATGAGCGTTACATTTGCGCCCAAATTGGGGGGGGTTTTGGTGCTCGGGGTTTTAAACATGTCCACCTTAAAGGCGTGGGAGATTTTAGCAAAGGCTAAATGGGGGTTTTGTGTGATGATGGCTTGGCTCGCACTTGGGACCTTGCTTGCATATTCGGCACGGATGAGCACACCGCCAGCCTTGGTATCCTTAAGTTTTTTGACATAGGATTTTTGATCCACATAGCTTAAGTGGTTAGGGGTGGCTAGCTCTAGGGGGGCAACCCCGACAATCTCAAAATCTTTAAAATTGGGGGGCAGAGTGGCTTCTATCGAATAAGTTTCTTTTAAGGCATTGAAAGTCATGCAAACTCCTTTGTACTGCTGATTTTAATAATATCCAATAACACTTGAGGGTCTAGGCACGCCTTGCCAATGAGCACACCATCCACTTCTGGTAGGCTTAAAATAGCCTCAGCATTGCTTGCTTGCACGCTCCCCCCATAGACGACTTTGACACGGGGCTTTAAGGCTTGCTTTAGTCCGCCTATGGTGCTAGCAATGTCGCTATCTCGTGCACTCACTCCAGTGCCAATCGCCCAGATCGGCTCGTAGGCGATGATGAGTTTGGGGTAGCTTAAATCCAGCCCCCCTAATTGCTTTAATAAATGATCCAACACGACATCTTGCCCTAAATTGCGTGTGGCTAAAGGCTCGCCAATGCAAAAGACAATTTGAAAACCCTGTTCTCTAAAGAAATGAAACTTTTCTAAACAAAAGCTAGGCGTTTCGCCCAGCAACAAACGCCTCTCGCTATGCCCAATTAAAAGTGAGCTAATCCCCCACTCTTGCAGGGCGTGCAAAGTAACTTCGCCCGTGAAAGCCCCCTCAAGAGCAGGATAGGCGTTTTGTGCGCCCAAAGCCACGCAAGAGATTTTGCCCGCTCCAAGGGCACTTAAAGAGGGAAAAAGCGTGATGAAAGGGGCTAATTCTTGAGGTAGATTTTTCTTTAAACGCTCCAAATAGGGCAATAAATCAAGCGCATAGGATTTAAAATTAGCCAAGACAAATTTCACGAGGTACTCCCAAAATTTGCTATATCTTAGCAAAACATGGCAAAAATCGCTAAAAAGTTACCATAATTTTGCTATCATTTTTCAATCGTAATCATCTTAGGAGTGTTGCATGCAACAAGAGGAAATCATTGAGGGTTATTATGGCGTGGGGGCGGAGCGCAAAAAGAGCGGGATGTATGCCAAGCTCGACTTTTTGCAAAGCGCAACAGGGCTCATTCTAGCCTTGTTTATGATTGCGCACATGTTTCTAGTCAGTAGTATTTTAATCAGCGATAAAGTCATGCTTGCGGTGACAAAATTCTTTGAGGGAAGTCTGTTTATCAAAGCAGGCGAGCCGGCGATTGTAAGTGCGGTGGCGGCAGCGGTGATCATCATCCTAGTCGCCCACGCCTTTTTAGCTTTGCGCAAGTTCCCCATCAATTACAGGCAGTATAAAATTTTCCAAACCCATAAGTATCTAATGAAACACGGCGATACGAGCCTATGGATGGTGCAAGTGGGGACGGGCTTTGCGATGTTCTTTTTAGCCAGTGTCCACCTATTTGTGATGCTCACCGCCCCGCATAGCATCGGTCCGCACGCCTCTTCTTACCGCTTTGTGAGCCAGCATTTTTGGTTACTTTATATTTTCTTATTAATTGCTGTAGAGCTGCACGGCTCGATCGGGCTTTACCGCCTCGCCATTAAATGGGGTTGGTTTAAAGACTTAGGGATCGATCAATTACGCAAAATCAAATGGGGCATGAGTGTGTTTTTTATCGTGCTAGGGCTGCTCACCTATGGCTCTTATGTCAAACACGGGATCATGCAAAAGGGCGAGATTGCTAGCATGCAACAAGCCGTGCAAGCGGACGAACAACTCCATAAAGACTAAAGGACAAAAATGAAAGTAGTTTATTGCGATGCGTTGGTTGTGGGCGGAGGGTTGGCGGGACTGCGCGCTAGCATTGCGTGCCGCCAAGTGGGCTTAGATGTGATCGTGCTCTCCTTAGTGCCTGTTAGGCGCAGCCACTCAGCAGCCGCCCAAGGGGGCATGCAAGCCAGCCTTGGCAACGCCAAAATGAGCGAGGGCGATAACGAGGATTTGCACTTTTTGGACACAGTGAAAGGGAGCGACTGGGGTTGCGATCAGCAAGTGGCTAGAATGTTTGTCACCACCGCCCCCAAGGCGATTAGAGAATTAGCTAGCTGGGGTGTGCCTTGGACGCGCATTAAAAAGGGCGATCGCCCCGCAGTGATCAATGGCGAGCATGTGACGATCACCGAGCGAGAGGATCGGCACGGCTATATCCAAAGCCGCGACTTTGGGGGGACAAAAAAATGGCGCACCTGCTTTACTGCGGACGCGACCGGGCACACCATGCTTTACGCCGTGGCCAACGAAGCCCTGCACCATAAGGTGAAAATTGAGGATCGCAAAGAGATGATCGCCTTGATCCACCACGGGGGCAAGTGCTACGGAGCGGTGGTGCGCGACTTGATCACCGGCGAGCTCGTGGGTTATGTGTCTAAGGGTACGCTTTTAGCCACAGGAGGCTATGGGCGGGTGTATAAACACACCACGAACGCCGTGATTTGTGATGGCGTGGGCATTGCGACCGCTTTAGAAACGGGCGTGGCAAAACTGGGCAACATGGAGGCGGTGCAATTCCACCCCACTGCTTTAGTGCCTAGCGGGATTTTGATGACAGAAGGGTGTAGGGGCGATGGGGGGATTTTGCGCGATAAATTCGGGCGGCGTTTCATGCCCGCTTACGAGCCAGAGAAAAAAGAGCTTGCTAGCCGAGATGTGGTGAGCCGTCGCATTTTAGAGCACATTAAAAAGGGCTATGGGGCAAATTCGCCCTATGGCGACCATGTGTGGCTAGACATTGCGATTTTAGGGCGTGCGCATGTGGAGAAAAACCTACGGGATGTGCACGACATTGCCCACACCTTTGCGGGTATTGACGCAGCCGATGACAGCCTAGAGACCGAAGAAAACATGAAGGGCATGCCCGCTGATGAGCCGGATTTTGGCCCCGGCGCACCCAAACAAAAAGGCTGGGTGCCCATCAAGCCCATGCAGCACTACTCTATGGGGGGGCTACGCACCGATTACAAAGGGCATAGCCATCTAAAAGGTCTGTTCTGTGCGGGCGAGGCGGCGTGTTGGGATTTGCACGGCTTTAACCGCTTGGGGGGCAACTCTGTGAGCGAGGCAGTCGTGGCGGGCATGATCATCGGGGATTACTTCGCCGAGTATTGTAAGGGTGCAGAGTTAGATATTAGCACCCACATTGTGGAGCAGTTCATCCAAAAAAGCCACGAGCACATCCAAGAGTTGTTGCACAGTGATGGGAAAGAAAGCGTCTATGAGATTAGAGAACGCATGCGTGAAATCATGGATGAGAAAGTCGGGGTGTTTAGAGAAGGGCATACCTTAGAAGCCGCCGTGAACGAATTAGAGGAACTTTATAAACGCTCCAAACACATCCATGTGAAAAACAAAAAGACGCATAACAACCCCGAGCTTGAGGACGCTTACCGTACCCAAAAAATGCTCAAAATCGCTCTTTGTATCGCTAAGGGAGCACTGGATCGCACTGAAAGTCGGGGCGCGCACACTCGCTTAGACCACCCCAAAAGAGATGACGCTAATTGGCTTAACCGCACGCTTGCTTCTTGGCCTGATCCTAATCAAACCTTGCCCACCCTAGAGTATGAGCCCTTAGACATCATGAAAATGGAGCTCAGCCCCGACTTTAGGGGCTATGGGGCAAAGGGTAACTTTATCCCCCACCCGCTTAAAGAGCAAAGGGACGCTGAGATCAAAGAAATCACAGAACGCATCCAAGCTCAAGGGGGGGATCGCTACGCCTTGCAAGAGGCTTTAATGCCCTTTGATTTACAACCCAAATACAAGGCGCGCAATGTCCGCCTAGACGACCAAAGAAAAGGAGAATAAATGGGACGCCAGATCACCATCCGTACCTTAAAATTTGACCCCCAAAGTGCGGTGTCTAAACCCCACTTTAAGGATTATCAGCTAGAGGAAATCCCCTCAATGACGCTCTTCATTGCCCTAGGGATGATTAGAGAACAGCTAGATCCGGACCTTAGCTTTGACTTTGTGTGTCGGGCGGGCATTTGTGGCAGCTGTGCGATGATGGTTAATGGGAGACCCCGTTTGGCGTGCAAAACCTTAACCTCGAGCTTTAGCGAAAATGTCATCACACTCATGCCCATGCCCTCTTTTCCTTTGATTAAGGATTTAAGCGTGAATACGGGCGCGTGGTTTGCGGGGATGAACGCTAGGGTTGAGAGTTGGGCGCACCATAAAAAGGAAGTGGACATCACCAAGCCCGAAGAGCGCGTTGACCCTGATGAAGCGCAAAATGTCTTTGAGCTCGATCGTTGCATTGAATGCGGGTGCTGCATTGCAGCTTGTGGGACGAAACTCATGCGTGAAAATTTCATTGGGGCGGCGGGGATGAACCGCGCCATGCGCTTTTTGATCGACTCGCATGACGAACGTAGCGATGACGATTTTTATGAATTAGTGGGCGATGATGACGGGGTTTTTGGATGCATGAGCCTCATTGGTTGCCACGACACCTGCCCTAAACAAATCCCCTTGCAAGGCACTTTAGCCGAGCTACGCAATAAAATGGTGAAAGTGGGCAGAGCCCGCTAGACTGGGTCTTTGCTCGTTGTGGCAAGCAGTTACTCTGCGGGCAATTGCTTTGCGATTGCTCCCATAACCACCATCCCCACAAAAAAGCTGCCCTCAATGAAAAAATCAAAGGGGTCAAAACCGATCCCCAAGACAATATAAAAGACCAGCATGGCGCAGATGAACACCCCGATGTTGTCTTTTCTCTTGGCAAAAAAGCGCCACAGCACGCATAAAAACCATAACAACGCCACTAGCCCCAAGACCCCCCTATGCGCTAGGGTGTTGAAAAATTCATTGTCGTATTTTTCCCGACAATCGATTTCACTCGCTTTTCTATAAGAGTGGGAGAGGCTCAAAATCTCATCTAGGCGTTTGCACTTCGTGCTAAGGCTCATGCCAATGATGGGTGAAAGCTTGGCAATGGCTAGGGCTTCTTGCCAGCGGGCAAGGCGCGCACCAATGCTCGAATCGGGGTTTTTTTGGGCATAGAGTTGTAGGTCTTGGCTAAAGCTCTCGTCTTTGGTCCTTGCTGCATGTAAAAGGGCGTGCTGCTCTAGGGCTTGGTTTAACAAGAACAATCCACCAAAGCACAGCGCCATAAACCCCATGTAGCGCCATTGTTTAGTGTGCCTTAAGAACACACAGAGGGCTATAAAGGTGAGAGCAAAGGCGATCAAGGCGCTTCTAGTGGCGCTAAAGAGCACCACCAAAAACCCACAAAGCATGGCAGCGCTAAAGAGCCGTTTTTCTTGGCGTTTGTCTGTCTGCAAGGCGTAGATAAAGCAGCCAAAAAGCGCCATAGAAGTGAGCGTTACAAAGCCCACAATCGTGCTAAAGCCCATCACCCGTGCCATGTCTAAAAAGACCTTTTGCACGAGCGCAAACCCCCCATTGAAAAAACAGGCAAAGGCCATGCTGTAAAATAAAATTTTGGTGTTGAGGCGCACTTGGGTGCTGCTTAGGCAAACAATCGCAACCACACCCAGCACATAGACTAGGGGCATGTTTAAAGAGCGCAAATTGTAATGCCACGCTTCCAAATCTTCACCCACAAATAAGTTGGGCAACGCCACCAAGAACATGGCGAGCATGGAGGCGATGAGCCATTTAAAGGGTTTTAGTTGCAACGGGGGTTTGTAGGCCTTGTAGTAGAGTAGGGCTCCCACTGCCAGCACCACCATTAAAATTTGGGGGCTTGGCTTTTTAAAAGAAAGGATGAAAAAAAGGGAGAAAAAGAGGGTCGCTAGCTTGTGGCGATCGAGTGAGATCCACATCGGGGGCTTAACGATTCTTAATACCTAATGCTTCAATAAGCACTACATAGCGATCATGCTGGGTTTCTTTGAGGTATTTGAGCAGGTTTTTGCGGTGCCCCACGAGTTTTAAAAGCCCCAAACGGCTAGAGTGATCCTTGGGATTGTTTTTTAAATGAGCGGTTAAATCCGCAATCCTTTGGCTCAAAAGGGCGATTTGCACCTCGCATGAACCTGTGTCGTTGTCTTGTCGGGCGAAGCGTTTAATGATCTCTTGCTTCTTCTCCGTACTTAAAGCCATGAAGACCTCCTAATAGGAAATTTTTACATAAGCTCGTATTATAACCTAAAAAAGTCAAATTTTACATGAAAAATTGTAAAATGCTAGGATTTTAACGCAATTTAATTCAAGGCAGTTAGTGGCGCGTAACAAGCAAAAGAGCATTTTAAAGCGGACTTTCCCTTTTTTAAGGCAACTCACCCAGTCGAAGGACTTGACCGTTGTCGCCTTTGTGATCGCAATTTTGGCGATCATCATTGTCCCTTTGCCCCCCTTCTTGCTCGATTTCTTACTGACCATCTCTATCGCCTTGTCTGTGCTCATCATTTTAATCGGGCTTTACATCACCAAGCCCACAGACTTTAGCGCCTTCCCTACTTTGCTCTTGATTGTGACGCTTTATCGCCTTGCGCTCAATGTCGCCACGACGCGTATGATTTTAACGCAGGGCTACAAGGGTCCCAGTGCCGTGAGCGACATCATCAGTGCCTTCGGCGAATTCACGGTGAGCGGGAACTATGTCATCGGCACGATCATTTTCAGCATTTTAGTGTTGGTGAATTTATTAGTGGTTACCAATGGTTCGACCCGTGTTACTGAAGTGCGCGCGCGTTTTGCTTTGGACGCGATGCCCGGTAAGCAAATGGCGATCGATGCGGATTTAAATTCGGGTTTAATCGACAATGAAGAGGCCAAAAAACGAAGGGCAGCCCTTAGCCAAGAGGCGGATTTTTACGGCGCAATGGACGGGGCGAGCAAATTCGTCAAAGGCGATGCGATCGCGTCCATCATCATCACCCTAATCAACATCATCGGGGGCTTTTTAGTCGGGGTGTTCCAAAGGGACATGACGATGGCTTACAGCGCATCCACCTTCACCGTCCTAACCATTGGCGATGGGCTGGTAAGCCAAATCCCCGCTTTGATCATCGCCACGGCTACGGGCATTGTCGCCACCCGCACCACCCAGCACGAGGAAGAAAACTTCGCCAGCAAGCTCATCACCCAGCTTACCGACAAGAGCAAAACCTTAATCATTGTGGGCTTTATTCTCTTGCTTTTTGCTAGTGTGCCCGGGCTGCCCACCTTTTCGCTGTTCTTTGTGGGGAGCTTGTTTTTATTCATCGCATGGCTCATCTCCAGAGAGGGCAAGGACAATTTATTTTCTAAGTTTGAGGCGTGGCTGAGTAAAAAAACGGGCATTGATCTAAGCCACAAGCCCACCGCCACCGCCGATCAAGCCCCCACCACCCGCCCCCAAAAGAGTGCAGAAGAGATCAAAAAAGAGGAAGAGCAAGCCATCAATGAGGTGCTAAAGATCGAGTTTTTAGAGCTTGCTTTAGGCTACCAGCTCATCTCTCTTGCCGATGTCAAACAGGGGGGGGATTTGCTAGAGCGCATTCGGGGTATCCGTAAAAAGATCGCCAGCGATTATGGCTTTTTAATGCCACAAATTCGCATCCGCGATAATTTGCAACTGCCCCCCACGCATTATGAAATCAAATTAAAAGGGATCACGATTGGCGATGGGAGCGTGATGCCCGAGCGCTTTTTAGCCATGAACACGGGCTTTGCGGGCAAGGAGATCGAGGGCATCCCCACCAAAGAGCCCGCCTTTGGCATGGACGCTTTGTGGATCGAGCCTAAGGACAAAGAAGAAGCCATTATTCAGGGTTATACAATCATCGATCCCTCCACCGTGATCGCCACGCACACCAGCGAATTGGTCAAAAATTACGCTGAGGAGTTCATCACCAAAGACGAGGTGAAATCGCTTTTAGAGCGGCTGGGCAATGACTACCCGGCGATTGTGGAGGAGGCAAAGAAGATCCCCACAGGGGTGATCCGCTCGGTGTTGCAAGAATTGTTGCACGAGAAAATCCCCATTAAAGACATGCTCACAATTTTAGAAACCATCACCGACATCGCCCCCAGCGTGCAAAACGATATCACCATTTTAACCGAACAGGTGCGCGCACGGCTTTCAAGGGTCATCACCAATATTTTTAAATCTGAGGACGGGAGCTTAAAATTACTTACGCTAGGCACCGCCACCGAGCAGTTTTTATTAAACAAGCTCAAGGACCAAGCTTCGGGTAAATTTTTATTGTTGAACGCCACCGAAATGCAACAGCTCATCGAGCATGTGTCTGCCGAGTCTATGAAAATTTTACAAAGAGGGATCGCCCCCGTGATTTTGATCGTCGATCCCGAGCTGCGTCGTCCGCTCTCCACGAAAATGGAGCAGTTTAAAATCGACATTGTGGTTTTAAGCCACGCCGAGTTAGACACGAACGCCAAATACGAGGTGCTAGGCACCATCAACATCAATTTTTAAGGACAAAGAATGCAAGTTTTCCACTTATCCCACATCGATTTAGACGGCTATGGTTGCCAATTTGTCAGCCGCCATTTTTTTAAGGACATCAAATTTTACAACGCCAATTATGGGCGGGAGGTGAGCGCAAGGTTGCACGAAATCTTGGATGACATCAGCAAAGCCCTAGAGCCCAAGCGCAAGATTTTAATTTTGGTAACAGATTTAAATCTAACCCTCAATGAGGCGCAGTTTTTGCAAGAGCAAAGCGATGCCCTGCGCGTGCAGGGCTTAGAGGTGCAGGTGTTGCTTTTAGATCACCATGCCACCGGCCAAGACGCGGCAAAAATCTATCATTGGTATCATTTAGACACGGAGCGCAGTGCGTCTAAAATCACCTTTGAAACTTTGCAAAAACTCTACACGCCTTTAGAGAATATAGAAACCCTAGCCCCAATGGTGGAAATGATCAACTCCATTGACATTTGGCAAGAGGGGGGCTTTGGCTTTGAATTTGGCAAGGTGTGCATGCGGATGATCTCTAGCACCCACGAGTTGAATCGCTTCATGTTTGATGAAGAACATAGGGCTTATAAATTCGCCCTTTTAAAGAAAGTGCCCGACTATCTGCACCAAGAAAGGGGCGAGGTTGCCTTTGACAATGATTTATTTAGGCTCAAAAAAATCGCTCTAGGGGGCAATCCGGATTTAGAAACGATGGACAACATCGCCTCCAACGCCCAAGTCGCCCTACTCTCACAGAAAAAAGAGGAATGCACCCTGGAGTGTGAGGGCAAAAAGGGGTTTTTGAGCTATAGCATGGGGGGCATTAGCGTGTTGGCCAATCTCTTCTTGGAGCAAAACCCCGAATTTGACTTTTATATTGATGTGAGCCCCAAAGGCTCTGTGAGCTTACGCTCCAATGGAAAATGCGATGTGAGTAACTTAAGTAAGCAATATTTTAATGGGGGCGGGCATAAAAACGCCAGTGGGGGCAAAATTGAGGGCTTTAAAGAAAGTTTTAGCTACTATGACATTAAGGAGCAGTTAGAAAAGGTGTTTCACAAGGAAAAGGGGGCTGATTACAGTTTCTTTGGGAATCGCTTTGAGTTCTAAGCTAAGCCCAAAGAAAATTGAAAGGAGAGTCCATGAAAACCCAATCTGCATCATATTTCCTTGCTCTAAGTTTATTGACAGGTTGTGTGAGCTACCAAGTCAAACCTGAAAAAATCACTAGTTACAATAATGGCATACAGGTTTTAACCTCAGCCAAGCCCGATTCTAAAGTCCAAATTGAGGTTGCCCAAAAGAAATTAAAAGGTTTAGACAATCCACCCCTTGTGATCTATGTGGGTGCACAGATTTTGAGCGGTAACCCCGTGAACTTCGATACCTCTAACATCTCTGTGAGCGAAAAAGGCAACCCTTTACCCGTGCTGGGCTTTCAAGCGATGATGAAGTCTAGCTACGATTTTGAACCTGTGTTGCAAAAATTCAACATCGCCACCCCCAATAGCAATATTGTGGAAGATGGCATCGGCCCCTCGATGTTTTACTATGGGCAGGGCAGCTTCTTGGCCTATGACATGATGTTTGGCATGCCTTTTATGATGATGGACGATGTGCAAACCCAAGAGATCATGCAAGAGGAACGCCAAGCCTTTAAAATCATGGCGATCAACTACCTCAAACGCTCCACCCTAAGACCCAATGGCAAGGCGAAGGGGGGCTTTGTGGTGATCGACCCCAAACCCATTAAGCCGGGCACTCTTGTGGTGAAAGTAACCCTACACAATGAAACCCACACCTTTAAAATAGACATCCAAAACCAACAACCATAGAAAGGCAGGCATGCAGGCATTACAAGCGGCTTTAGAAAAACTAGAGGAGGTAAAGGATTTACACACGCTGGAGGAATTGCGCCTATTAGTGCTAGGTAAAAAGGGCTTGCTTGCCCACGCCTTTGCAGGTCTCAAAGAATTAGAGCAAGAGGAGAAGACGAGATACGCTCAAGAGCTCAACCGCTTTAAAGAAAGCTTTAGCACTCTACACGCCCAAAAAAAGCAAGCCCTGCAAGCTTTAGAATTGCAAGTGCGCCTAGAGGCTGAAAAAATCGATGTGAGTTTAGCCAACACCCATTCAGGTGGGAGCTTAGGGCATCCCTTAAACTACACTAAAGAGCGCATCATCACCCACTTCACCCAAAGGGGCTTTAAATTGCACTTAGGTGCGCTTGTAGAAGATGATTTTCACAATTTTAGCGCGCTCAACATCCCCCCCCACCACCCCGCCCGTGCCATGCAAGACACCTTCTACTTTAAAGACCACAAGCTCCTACGCACCCACACATCCCCTAGCCAAATCCACGCCATGCAAACACAAACCCCCCCGATCAAAATGATCGCCGTGGGGCACACTTTTAGACGCGATTACGACACCACCCACACCCCCATGTTCTCGCAGGTGGAGGGGCTAGTCGTGGATACAGGCGTGCATTTTGGGCATTTAAAGCAAGTCTTAGAAGAGTTTTTAAACGCCTTCTTTGGCTCTGTCAAGGTGCGCTGGCGCTCCAGCTTTTTCCCCTTCACCGAGCCTAGTGCTGAGGTGGATATGAGTTGTGTTTTCTGTCAGCAAAAAGGGTGCAAGGTGTGTAAAAACACGGGCTGGCTCGAGGTGCTAGGTGCGGGGCTCGTGCATCCAGAGGTCTTTAAAAATGTCGGGCTAGAGGGCATGCAAGGTTACGCCTTTGGGCTAGGCATTGAAAGGCTTGCCATGCTCTCTTGTGAAATCAACGACTTACGCAGTTTCTTTGAAACGGATTTACGCATGCTGGAGGCGTTTTAATGTTGCTACACACCGCCCATTTGGCACATTTTTTAGACATCTCTAGCTTATCCATCCCCACCCTTTGCACGGACTTAAGCCGTGTGGGCTTAGAAGTCG
Organism: Helicobacter sp. NHP22-001; assembly: GCF_030270165.1. Classification (NCBI taxonomy): domain Bacteria; kingdom Pseudomonadati; phylum Campylobacterota; class Epsilonproteobacteria; order Campylobacterales; family Helicobacteraceae; genus Helicobacter; species Helicobacter sp. NHP22-001. The sequence goes on from NZ_BSWS01000004.1 coordinate 38,202, forward strand.
AAGGGCAACACCCCTTTAACTTGCCCGCAAAAGTCGTGGTGGCTAAAGTGCTCTCTAAGGACAAACACCCCAACGCCCAGAAGCTAAGCGTTTGCCAAGTGGATAGCGGGCAAGGGGTGTTACAAATCGTGTGCGGGGCGAAAAATGTCGCCGCAGGGCAGTTTGTGGCTCTAGCCCTAGAGGGGGCGTATTTGAGCGATTGCAACTTACACATTAAGCCTAGCACACTTAGGGGGGTGGAGAGTTTTGGCATGCTTTGCTCCACCACAGAGCTAGGCTTACCCAAGCTAGAAGAGGGGATTTTGGTACTAGATAGTAGTATCAACGCCCACCAGCCCCTAAAACTAGGCGCGCCCTTAAAAGATTTGCCCTTTTTTGCCGGCACACTCTTAGACATCGGCTTAACCCCCAATCGGGGGGATTGTGCCAGCGTCTTAGGCGTGGCTAGAGAAATCGCCGCCCTTTATGGCTTAAGCTTAAACACCCCCCACACACCACCCCCACAAAGCACACCCCCCCTAAAGTTAGCCCAAAGTGCCCAGCATTTAGCCCTAGCTTACGCTAAATTGCACGCCACGAGCTTAGATTTGCCCCTAGAAATCCGCCTAAGCCTAGCCTTACAAAACGCCTTAAGCCAAGACCCCCTAGACAATCTCTTAGCCTATGCAACTTATCTTAGCGGTGTCATCTTAAACGCTTACCCCAGCACGCCCCTAGAAATCAAAGAGGACAACTTAGGCTTTGTGAAAGTCTATTCTCAAGGCGTGGAGCTTAGTAGCATTGCCCTAAACCCCCCCAAAGATAAGGGGCAAAGAAACCTAATTGAGGCAAGCTTTTTAGACCCCACCTACACCGCCACAAGACTAAGCCAGCACGCCACAAAGCACGCCTCAAGCCTAACGCAACGCACCACTAGGGGGAGCGAACCGCAAGTCTTGCTCGGCTTTGGCGTGTTGCAAGAGGTGTTACAAACCCTAAACGCCCTAGCTTTAGAGATTGAAAGTCTTTACAGCAAACTTGAGCCCCAAAAAGTCGCCTTTAGCTTAGGCGACATAGAGCGTCTTTTAGGGCTGACGCTAGACACGCGTCAAGTTAAGGGCATCTTAGAGAATTTGGGCTTTAGCGTAGAAGTGCAAGGGCAGGATTTTAATATCCAAGTGCCAATCTTTAGGCACGACATCGCCAACATTGCCGACATCGCCGAAGAAGTCTTGCGTTTTATCGGCATTGAGAATGTCCCCCCCGTGCTCTTGCCCCTAAATGAGCCCACCAGCCACAACCCCCATTACACCCGCTACAGCTTTGAAAGAACCCTTGCCACCAAAGCCCTAAGCCTAGGCTTTAAAGAAGTGGTGCATTATCTCTTTGCCAAAAAAGAACAGCTAGAAAAGCTCGGCTACCCCACTTTGCAAGACCCCCTAGACCTGCAAAACCCCATCAACAGCGACCTAAACACCCTACGCACCTCTTTAATCCCCGGACTCTTGCAGGCGGTGGTACAGAACAAAAATCTAGGCTTTAAAAGCGTGGCGTTGTTTGAGCTAGGCAGTGTCTATAGTGCTGACAGAGAAGAAAGCCAAAGCCTAGCCTTCATTGCCAGCGGCCTTAAAAACCCCCCCCACTACCCCCACCCTAAAGGCATGGCATGGGATTTTTACGCCTTTGCCACCACCCTTAGCCACATTTTAGGCTCTTTTAGCTTGCAAGCTCTAAGCCCCAAAGAGCAACAAGAAAACTCCTACTTAAGCACCGCCTACCACCCTTATGCCAGTGCGTGGCTTGTCATGGGGGGGCAAAAAGTGGGGGTGCTAGGGGCGATAAACCCTATTTTGGTGCAAGAAGCGGACTTGTTAGAGGGCTTTATCGCCGAAGTACAGGGCAGTGTGTTAAGCCCTAAGCCCTATAAAGCTAAGGAGTTTTCAAAACTCCCCACCAGTTTTAGGGATTTGACCTTGATTTTAGACAAAGATTGCCCCTTTGCTGCCTTACAAGAAGCATTAATGCAGGCACAAATCCCCCATTTGCAAGAAGTCATCGCCCTTGATCTTTATGCCGAAAATGCGAATCAAATCGCCCTAAGTTTGCGTTTAAAAATCCAATCACACACCGCCTTAACGGATAAAGAATTGCAAGAAGTGGTGCAGGGGGCATTAGGCGTTTTAGAAACCCGTTTAAACGCCAAACTCAAATGAAGCTAGAAGTTAAGCCCGCCAAGCCCTTTAGCTTAGAGTTAGAAGGCTTGCCTGCCGACAAGTCTTTAAGCCATCGGGCGTTGATTTTCGCCCTTTTGTGTGAAAAGCCTTGTTTTGTGGGTAATTTATTAATGGGGGCGGATTGTTTAAGCACGCTAAAGATTGTCAAAACTTTGGGCTTAAAGGTGCAAAAGAGCAAGGACAACACCCTAAAACTCACACCCCCTAAAAAGTTTTTACACTTTAATGAGCCTACAAAGCCCCTAAATTGCAACAACTCAGGCACGAGCATGCGGCTATTTAGTGGCCTGCTTAGCTCTAGCCAATGCCAGCAAAACCATTATATTTTAGTGGGCGATAAATCCCTAAGCCAAAGACCTATGGGGCGGGTGGTAAAGCCTTTAGCACAGATGGGGGCAAAAATCCACGCAAGGGTACAAAACTTCGCCCCCTTAAGTGTGCTAAGTAGCCCTTTAAAGGGCTTAGATTATGCTAGCCCCATCGCATCCGCCCAAGTTAAAAGTGCCCTGCTTTTAGCGAGCTTACAAGCCAAAGACCCCCTAAACTTTAGCGAACCCCACTTAAGCAGGGATCACAGCGAAAGGGCACTGCTCGCTTTAGGGGCTTCAATCAAGCTTACCCCACCCAAGCTCACGCTAGAGCCCCTGCAAAAGCCCTTAGAGTCCTTTGCATGGCATATCCCTGCCGACCCATCCAGTGCCTTTTACTTTGCCTTAGCGGTTATGCTAGTGCCGGGTAGCTCTGTGCTTTTAAAGGGGGTGCTACTCAATCCCACACGCATCGAAGCCTTTAAAGTCTTGGAGCAAATGGAGGCAAGTGTGCGTTATGAGTTTAAAGGGCAAATGGGGGCTGAGCCTGTGGGCGATATTTATGTCAAGCACAGCCCACTAAAAGCTCTAAATCTTAGCCAAAACACCGCCAGCCTGATAGACGAATTGCCCGCTTTGGCAGTGGCTATGGCGGTGGCTAAGGGGGTTAGCGTGGTGAGTAATGCTAAAGAATTGCGTTTTAAAGAGAGCGATCGCATCGCCACGACCTTAGCTAACTTAGAAAAAATGGGGATAGAGTGCCACGCTTTAGAAGACGGCTTTAAAATCATAGGGGGCAGTTTAAAACGCCCCAAAGAGCCTTTAGAGAGTTTTAAAGACCACCGCATTGCTTTAAGTTTTGCTATGGCACTGCTCGCCTGTGGGGGGGATTTAAGGGGGGTAGAGTGCGTCAGCGTTTCTTACCCGAATTTTTTAGAGCATTTTAGACACCTCAATTCTTAGAGCTTGACAATCTGCCAAAGTGTGCTAAGATGTTTAAGAGGGGGTCATCAAGGCGTTTTACGCACAACAAGGAGAAATCAATGAAAAAAATATTAGTCATCGTAACCAATGTTTCCAAGTACCCTAACGATGAAAAGCCCACGGGTTTGTGGCTTGGCGAAGCCGTCCATTTTGCCCATGAAATCGAAAAGGCTGGCTACGCCATAGATTACGCTAGCCCCAAGGGTGGTTACACGCCCATCGACCCTAATAGTCTAGCCAAGGATTTTATGAGCCCTATAGATTGGCAGTACTACACCAACCAAGCCTTCATGGATTTACTAGGCAATACGCTGCCCGTGTCCGCGCTCAATCCTAAAGATTATGCCGCCATTTACTACGCTGGTGGGCATGGCGTGGTTTGGGACTTCCCGGATAACACGGCATTAGCCCAAGTTGCCCTAGACATCTACAACCATGGGGGCGTGGTGTCCTCTGTTTGCCACGGCGCAGCAGGGCTTTTAAACATCAAAAACCAAGATGGGAGCTACTTGATTGCAGGCAAAAGAGTCACCGGGTTTTCCAACAGCGAGGAGAAGGCGTTGCAATTAGACAAACTCGTGCCCTATTTGACTGAGGACGTGCTTGTGGCAAGGGGGGCTAAGTATGAAAAAGCAGCGGACTGGGCTCCCTTTGCCCTCAGCGACCAACGCATCGTTACAGGGCAAAACCCTGCTTCTAGCGCCCCAGTGGCTAAACAAGTTTTGGAGTTAATTTAAGGCGGTTATGCAGGAGTGCCTATGCAAGTGAAAATGGCAAAGAATTACGGCTTTTGCTTTGGCGTGAAAAGGGCGATTGAGATCGCCCAAAAGAACAAGAACAGCCTAACGCTAGGCTCGCTCATCCACAACCCCAAAGAGATCAAACGCCTAGAGCAAGATTACAATGTGCGGGTGCAAGAGGAGGTGCAAAGTGTGGGGGCGGATAAAAGCGTGATTATCCGCACACATGGCATCCCTAAAAACGATTTGGCTTTGTTGAAAAACAAGGGGGCACACATCATTGACGCAACTTGCCCGTATGTCATCAAGCCCCAGCAAATCGTGGAAAAAATGAGCGACAAGGGGTATCAAATTGTGATTTTTGGAGATGCCAACCACCCCGAAGTGAAGGGGGTGATTAGCTACTCTAGCACCCCCCCTTTGATCGTCAATTCTCTAGCCCAGTTGCAAGACCAAAACTTGTCTAAACGGGTGGCTTTAGTCTCGCAAACCACCAAACAAACCCCCAAACTCTTAGAGATCGCCAGCTTTCTCATCGCTAGGTGCGCTGAGGTGCGTATTTTTAACACCATTTGCAACGCCACCTTTGACAACCAAGAAGCGGTGCGGGAGCTTAGCCAAGAAGTGGATATTATGGTGATTGTGGGGGGCAAGACCTCCTCTAACACCAAACAGCTTTTCAACATCGCCAAAGAGTTTTGCATGGACAGCTATTTAGTGGAGGACTTTAACGACCTTGAAGAGTCGTGGTTTCGCTCTAAAAAACTCTGTGGCATTAGCGCAGGTGCGTCCACTCCAGGCTGGATCATTGAGGGGGTTAGAGAAAAAATTTTGGGGTTTTAGGGGCTTTGGCTCGCCTTATTAGCCGTCCATGAAAAAAGAAGTGCTAGAACACAAGCACATTTTTTAATGGAGGTTTTTATGGCAAGTAAGTTAGAAATGAGCACTTTACAAATGGATATTTTAGACTATTTGTCTAAAAATAAGTTTGTAGTGCCAGAGTATCAAAGAAATTATGCGTGGGGACTAGGGGAGTGTGCGCAGTTATGGGAGGACATTGTGGCGTTTTTTGAGGGGGGGGGGGGGGGGGTGAAAGCACCGATCAAAACCCCTATTTCTTAGGTTCGGTCGTCTTTTACCCCATTAAAGATAAAAAACACATTGTGGATGGGCAACAGCGCACCACGACTTTAATGTTGTTGCTCAAAGCCATGCACGCCAAGCTCACCCGCGAAAACAATGGCAAAATGCAACGCTTGCTAGACAATCTCGCCTCTTGTCTGTGGGAGATTGACGGGGTTACGGGCGAGCCAGACCCCACTAAGCCCCATTTAATCAGCCACGCTATCAGCGATGACAAGCACCAAGTCTTGCAAAATATCCTAGAAAACGGACTAGAGCAAGACGAAGCAGAGGACAGCTCAAATTACGAGAAAAACTACCGCTACTTTGTAACGCAGCTAGATGAATTTAGCGCAAACCACGCCACGACTTTTCACGAGTTTTGTCTGTGTGTGTTGAAATCTTGCATTGTGTTGTCGGTGGAGTGTGGGGGGCAAGATGAAGAGAACCGCCTAGAGTACGCCTTAAGGGTCTTTAATACGCTCAACACTAGGGGACTCCCTTTAGTGGATACGGACATTTTTAAAAGCGTGATTTTCTCTTACAGAACCCCCCAAGAGAGAGAGGCGTTTGTAACGCAGTGGCAGGAGCTAGAACAAGAGTGCGACATTGATTGGCTCTTTAGGCTTTGCATGCATGTCTTAAGGGCACAAAAGGGGGATAAAAGCCGAGAGATCGGCTTACGCCCCTTCTTTTTAAACAAGCACCGCGACCTACTCAAAGACGGCTCTATCATGCAAGAAATTGCAAAAATGCAAGAGTATTGGCATAGCGATGAAGTCAGCTCTAAAGTTTCGCACCGCGCCTACCAGTTTTACAATGTCCTTTATACTTTAGATAGTGGGTATTGGGAGTTCCTAGACGGGGCTTACTACGCCTATTGTCAGCAGAAGGGCAAGGATTATTTTAAAGGGCTTGAGGAGGTTTTAATGCGGACATGCGCCCACTTCTTGATTTATACCATTGCACGCCACCCCGGGCAGATTAAAAACTTGGTGTATAACGCCTACACTTCACTTTACAAAACGGGCAACATAGACTTTAAAGCAGAGAGTCAAGAGATTTTAAAAAGCGTGGTTACTACCCAAAGGCGTGAATACACCTTCCGCACTTTCTTTGAAGCCGCCCAAACCAAAAGGCTCACTAAAACCCTTGTGGCTCTCAACATGTATTTAAAATACCCTAAGCAAGACACAGGGGTTTGTGAAAAACCCGAGATCGAGCACATTTTCCCCAAAAAGTGGCAGACAAATTATGTGAAGCTTGATAAAAAAGAGGCGAATGCCTTAGTCGAGTCCATTGGCAATAAAATCCTTTTAGAAAAACCACTCAACATCAAGGCGAGCAATGGCTACTTTGACGCCAAAAAGCCCAAATACGCTAAGTCCAAGTTTTTAGAGGCGCAGGATTTAGCCAAGTTCCCCAAAAGCGATTGGCTACTAGAGGACATTAAAGCCCGCACAGAGGAGATTTATCAGCGGTTGTATGTGTTCTTTAAAGAATACGCCGTTTGAGGAGGCGCGATGATAGAAAGAGTGGCTTTAGGGTTTAAGGAGAGGCAAGAGCTTGAAGAATGCCTTGATGCCTTTGATAAGTGCGTCAGCAAGGAGGATTTTAGCTCTGCTAAGGACATTGTTAAAAAGTTAAACAAACTCTTAAGGGGGATCGAGTGGGTGGGGGCGTTTTGTGAAAAGCCCTTTAAAATCCTAAACCATAAAGGGGTGAAAGAGGAAATTAGGGGGGTGCTCATCTTTGCCCCCCAAAATCTCTTGCAAGAGGATTTGGTAAATACCAGTAAGCTAGAGAGCGCGCATGGCTTTTATATATGCTTTGCGCCCTTAAGGCGTCGTGAATGCCGCTGTTCTTTCATCATCACCTGTGGGGTGCAAAATCTCAAAGAGGCACAAGCTTGCCCTGCCTTTAAAAAACTCTTTGAGAACGACAAAGCCAAATACCACAACAAATGTGGCAGAGAATTTTACTTGGATCGCTACGACTATCCCCTTAGTTTGTTAAGGCTGGTGGCGTTGTTTAACGATTTGCCCGTGCAGGATTTTAAAGTGGGGGGTGTTAACTCTAGGCAAGTATTCCCCAAAAAGGCAGATATGCTGTTCTTAAGGGGCACGCAAGCACGCGAGAAAGGATGCATTAATGAAGCCATAGAGTGCTATGAAAAGAGCGCAAAATTAGGCGATGTGGAGAGTTTATATGAATTAGGCAAGATCTATGGCGATAAGACGCTGAGGCGTTCTTTTAAGGGGTGTCCTAACTTCACCAAAGCCCTAGAATACCTGAAAAAAGCAGGGGACATGGGGGACACGAGGTCTTATACCTTAACTGGGGATTTTTATTTAAATGGTAGGGGGGTGCCTGTGGATATAGAAAAAGGCTTAGAATACCTAAATCGGGCGGTGGATATGGGTTCTATCAGTGCCTGTTTTGACTTAGCTGACTTTTATCTTGAGGGTATCTGCATGCCCGACCCTAAAAGAGCTGAGGAGTATTACAATAAAGCTCTTAAAATGGGTCAAACCAAGCTAGAGAAGGCGCATATTTGTTATATGGTGTCTCGGCAATACATGAAGCGTAGTGAGGGTTATAGTGAGGGTTTTGGTTCTATCGGTTCTAGAAGAAATCATAAAAAGGCGGTGGCTCATTACAAAAAGGCGATAAGCCTTGCCGAAGAAGTCTTTGGCACAGAGGCTTATGCCCGCTTAGTGTCGCTGGACTGGACGCATAACAACACCCAAATTTTAGAATGGTGTTTAAAAGCCATAGAGCTAGGCAACACACGCCTTTATGGCTATGTGGCAGAAATGTATGTTACGGGCAGTGGGTGCGTCAAAGATGAGAAAAAAGCCCTAGAATATTTTAACAAGGCGATAGAAGTGGATGCTACGGATTACCAAGCCCACTTTAATTTAGCTGAGCTTTACTTTGATGGTGGCGAGGTGGTGCAGCAAGACTACGCCAAAGCCCTAGAGCATTTCACCATAGTTGCCAACGGGGCGCATTGCGAAGAGTCTTGTTATCATGAAGCTTTTCGTAGGTTATGCGAAATCTACGACAAGGGCTTGGGTGTAACACCCGACCCCCTAAAGGCGTTTGAATACTTAAAAAAGGCTTGCGACTCATTCGATTGGGAGGATTAGCCCCCTAGAGCTTTTACAACCGTCCTAAGAGCTCTTGGCTGATGGACTTACGCAAATGCAACAAGGGTTCAGAGCCACAAGCGAGGGCTTTGAGGCATAGGCTAAAGTAGCCGTCTGGCAACTTAGAAGCTAGGGTGCTCACACCCACTTGCCCTTCAAAGCCTTCTAAAAAGCTTAGCAAGCTGTCTTGATCTAGGTGCTTGGTGAAAGCCACTAAATTTAAATAATGGGTGTAATTGCCAAACATGCACGGGTTTTTTAAATCCATTTTGGCTGGCTCTAAAAGCGTGTTATCCACAAACAAGGGGTGTTCGCTGTTTTCTTTGGAGTAAGAGATGCTTAGCGTAGAGTGCAACCGCTTAAAGGCAAAGCTTTCGCCCATAGCAATCCGCCCTGCCGTGATGATTTCGCTGTAAAGCAGTTGGGCGTTTTCGTGCAACACAATATGGCTGTGGTTTTGAAAATGGGCGTTAGCAAAGGGGATGATAGGCAGGGGGCTAAAGTCTAGCAGGGCGTTTTCTTTGATGGCAATGTGCGTTTTGCGGCTCGCATAGCCGTCTTCAGTGTCTTGCACTTTCTCAAAGCTTTGGCTAGAGAGCTTGAGCTGGCAATCTTGCCCCACTTCAATGCCTATCTCGTGTGCGTCCCCTTTTAACATGCCCGGACTTACAGCAATCAGCATAATCTCGGCTAGGCTATCTCTAGCGTAAAAGGGGGGCATGAGCTTAAAGGGGGGGGTGAAATAATTGTCGGCGATGACGCACTTGCCATTGAGCCCCATTTTGGTTTTGAGCTTCAGCCGTGAGGCTTGGGCGTAGCTAGTCTTGTGCTCCATTTTAATCTTCTAACAAGGCGTGTTTTTGAATCCAAGAGATCACGCTGTCTAAGCCGTCCTTGCTTCGAATGTTGGTGAATAAAAAGGGCTTGTCCCCACGCATTTTTTTAGAGTCTCGCTCCATCACGCCCAAATCCGCCCCGACATGGGGGGCTAGATCGATTTTATTGATGATGAGTAAATCCGAGCGGGTGATGCCCGGCCCGCCTTTTCTGGGGATTTTATCCCCTTCAGCCACATCGATCACAAAGATCGTAAAGTCCGCCAATTCGGGGTTAAAGGTGGTGGAGAGATTATCCCCCCCACTTTCAATAAACATTAACTGAATGTCGGGGAAGCGATGTAGCATTTCTTCCACCGCTTCTAAGTTCATAGACGCGTCTTCTCTAATGGCAGTGTGCGGACAGCCCCCCGTTTCTACGCCAATAATCCTATTGCGAGGCATGACAGAGTTTTTACACAAAAACTCGGCATCTTCTTTGGTGTAAATGTCATTGGTGATAACCCCAATGCTGTAATTTTGACTCATTGCCCTTGTTAGGGCTTCGATCAAAGCCGTTTTTCCACTGCCCACAGGGCCACAAACACCAATTTTTACCATTCTAATCCTTTGTAAAAAGTTGAAATTTAAGACATGTACAAGCGGGAGTATAGTTGCTCGTGTTGCATTGCCTTAATGTCGTTTTGGATACTTGCCGCACACAAATAGCTTATATCTAGGTTTTCTAAAGTGCTAAGCAGGTCGCTAAAGGTTTCTTGCAGGGCGAGTAAAATCCTTTGCCCGTCATTTTGGGCTAGGGGGATGGTCTTAACGCAGTTAATCACCATATTCGAGCTTTGGGCGTAAAGGTAGTGCTTTAGAGCGGTCTCTAGGGCAATGTTAAAGCACGCACAAAACACCCCATAGCTGGTGGCGTGTGTGGGCGTGGTGGTGGCTTTAGCATAAGCTCTAAAGAAACGCACAAAGGGCAAATCCAGCTGTAAAATCGTTTTTAAAAAGCGGTTGCCCAGCTTTTGGTTCGCGTTGCGTAATTCTAAGGGGGGGGTGGCAAGGCTTACTTTTTCTTCAATGTCTAAAATATGCCCCAAGTGGGGGTCTTGGCTCTCTAGCCCTGCCTTAGCGTGCTGGTAGCAGAGTTTTAAGCTCAGTAAATCGCTGTATAAAAATTGTGTGCTTAGGTTAGCTTTGAGATACTCTAACGCACTCTCTTTGTCGTAAACTTCTTTGTCTTGGATGTAGGTTTCTAACCCGAAAGAGTGGGTGTAGCTGCCAATGGGAAACATGGCATCGTTGATTTGGAGCAATAAAAAGTCGGTGTGCATGGGAGTCCTATTTTTTAATCACAATCTGTAAGTCAGTGCTGTCAAAGAATTTGAGCGGGGCAGAGGTTTCGCTGTGGGGCGATGTGCTTACAGAAATACGCTTAGAAGCGTCTAATTTGCTTTTTAAAACCGCATGTTTTACGCCCAGCTTTTCAAACAAGACTTGTAGGGGCTTTTCATATGGGGTTTTAAAACTCAAATTTTCTTCACCATAGTATAAAGAGGCGTGGCGGTTACCCACTTCATAGCAGATTTGCGCCACTTCGTGCATGTTAGAGGCGTAGGCGTAAAGGACTTCGGTGGGCAGAATGTTGATGGCGATGGTGATTTGTGCATCTTGAAACAAAATGTCCCCGTCTGCTAGCCCCACTTTAGGGGGATTTTCTAGCTTCATCACCACTTCCTGCCCGCCTCGTGTCTTAAAACGCCCCATGCGCTTTTGGCTATCAAACCACTCTAGGTCAATGTAATCCACAACCCCATTTGGGGCTTTGGTGTGGAGGTTGCCTAAGATAGCCACAGCGTGCATTTTTTACGCCCAGTGCTGGATAAAGAGCAACCAAGCAGGAATCCAAGCCGTGATGATCCCTTCGATGATCGCAAGCCATGGCACGAAGTTACCGAGTTTAATTTTAGCCACTTCTTCAATCCAGCCAGTTAACCAGAGCACACCCCAAGCGAGCCAAATGAAAGCCCACCAGTCGCCTTCAGTGATGCCTAGCATTTTGTGATCGTCTAGGACATCGGAGTAGTGAGAAAGAATGGCCGCGGGGATGGTGTTGATGGTTACAAATAAACAATACCAACCATAGGGTTTCCAATCCAAGTTAAAGGTATTGTTGATGGCGGCATAAAGGTAGGTAAAGCCGAATAATAAACCTGTGGCAGGGCCATAGAAGTTAATCAGGTGGTGCGCCACTTGCTGGATATTCTCTGCCCCTTCAACCATAGGGGTGGCGTGGAAAGTGGAGTAAATGATCGCCACCACATTACATACAATGGAGAGCCCACCCACAAAGTAGTTCATGACTGCTTTGCTTTTGGCATCCACGCCTGTGAGCCCACAAACGCCGTTGCTGATCAACACGATCGCAACATACAATAACACAAGTCCTAACATTCCTATCCTTATTGTGAAATAACCAGAGCGTCATCGTTTTATAACGAAAACCCCAAGGAAGCCCCATTATAAAACAATAAAGTAAATCAAACCCCCCCTAAACGACAAAAGCCCCGCTAAAAAGCAGGGCAAAAACCTCCCCCCTTGTATCGGCACTAGAATAGGTTGTAGAGTTGTGCCAAGCTCAATTTGTCCGCAGCGTGGGAGGTAACCTCGTTGCCATCCACTTTCACTTTGTAGGTTTCAGGGTTGACTTCGATGTGTGCGGTAACATCGTTGAATTTGAGGTCTTTTTTGGTGATGTTGCGGCAGTTTTTCACAGGCAACACGATTCTTTGCAAGCCCAACTCGTGTTTAATGCCATTTTCATAGGCGACTTGAGACACGAAAGTGATGTTAGTGTCATATTTGGCTTTGCCGTGGTGGCCAAACATTTCGCGGTAGTAAACGGGTTGGGGAGTGGGGATAGAAGCGTTGGCATCGCCCATTTGAGAAAGCGCGATGAAACCGCCTTTGATGATCATGTTGGGTTTAATGCCAAAGAACGCAGGGCTCCAAAGCACGAGGTCGGCGAATTTACCCACTTCTACAGAGCCAACATATTCAGAAATGCCGTGGGTGATGGCGGGGTTGATGGTGTATTTGGCAATGTAGCGTTTAATGCGGAAGTTGTCGTTGTCGCCTTTTTCTTCAGGCAAGCGGCCAAATTCTTTTTTGTTTTTGTCCGCTGTTTGCCAAGTGCGGGTGATCACTTCGCCCACACGCCCCATGGCTTGGGAGTCGGAGCTGGTGATGGAGAAAATCCCCATGTCGTGGAGTTTGTCTTCAGCCGCAATGGTTTGAGGGCGGATACGAGAGTCGGCAAATTCCACATCTTCTTTGATGTTTTTATCCAAGTGGTGGCACACCATCAACATGTCCATGTGTTCGGCTTCGGTGTTTTTTGTGAAGGGGATGGTGGGGTTAGTGGAGGCAGGAAGGATATTAAATTCGCCAGCCATTTTGATCACATCGGGAGCGTGTCCGCCACCAGCACCTTCAGTGTGGAAGGTGTGGATAGTGCGGCCTGCGATGGCTTGTAAAGTGTCTTCTACACAGCCGGCTTCATTTAGGGTGTCGGTGTGGATGGCAACTTGCACATCGTATTTATCGGCGATGTTTAGAGCGTGGTTGATAGCAGAGGGTGTGCTGCCCCAGTCTTCGTGGATTTTAAAGCCAATCGCACCGGCTTCTAGCTGGTCAATGAGAGCAGGTTCAAAAGACACATTCCCTTTACCAAGGTAGCCAAGGTTCATGGCGTATTCTTCAGAAGCGCGGAGCATTTCTTTGAGGTTCCAGCGTCCGGGAGTGATGGTGGTGGCGTTAGTGCCGTCAGCAGGTCCAGTACCGCCCCCGATCATTGTGGTGATCCCACTAGCAAAAGCTGTGGGGATTTGTTGGGGAGAGATGAAGTGGATGTGTGTGTCGATCCCACCAGCAGTAACAATCAAACCTTCCCCAGCAAGAGCTTCAGTAGCAGGTCCTACGCAGAGCCTATTGCAAACACCATCTTGTAGGTCTTTGTTGCCCGCTTTACCGATGCCGTGGATTTTGCCGTTTTTAATGCCGATGTCGGCTTTATAAATGCCGGTGTAATCCACGATCAAAGCGTTGGTGATCACAAGGTCAAGCTCATGGCTGCTGGGGCTGTTGGTTTGACCCATACCATCGCGGATGGTTTTCCCGCCCCCGAATTTGATTTCTTCACCATAAGTGGTGTAGTCGTGTTCGACTTCTAGGATCAAGTCAGTGTCGCCTAGTCTCACTTTGTCGCCCGTAGTGGGTCCATACATAGAAACATATTCTTTGCGAGAGATTTTTTTCATCGGTCTTCCTTTCCTTATTTATTGTCGCAACCGCAGTTGATGGTGCCAAAACCATGGGCCTTAGCGTGTTTCAAAGCAAGTTTTTTGCCATCGTGGTCAGCTTGACGATCCACAAGAGCGTTGAAGCCGTAGATGCGTTGGTTGCCACCAATTTGGATCAAATCCACGGTTTTTTCTTCACCAGGTTCAAAGCGCACAGCAGTGCCTGAAGCGATGTCTAGGCGTTTGCCATAGGCTTTTTCGCGATCGAAGTCTAGAAGTTTGTTGACTTCAAAGAAGTGGAAGTGTGAACCCACTTGCACGGGGCGGTCGCCTTTGTTTTTGACTTTAAGTTGGATAGCGTGTTTACCGGCATTCAAAGTGATGTCTTCGTTTTTAAGGATCACTTCACCGGGATTAAGTTTTTCGCTACCGGCTTCTACAGGGGTGTGGATGGTTACAAGTTTTGTCCCATCGGGAAAGCCTGCTTCAATCCCCACTTCGTGGATCATGTGCGCCACACCGGGCATCACATCATCGGCTTTAAGAAGTGTCCTGCCTTCTTGCATTAAATCTGCCACGCTTTTTTTACCAGCGCGAGCCTCTTCCATCACATGCGCACTGATCAAAGCCACGGCTTCAGTGTAATTCAACTTAATGCCTTTGGCTTTGCGTTGTTTGGCTAGTTCTCCCGCATAGTGGAGCATCAATTTATCTAGCTCTTTAGGGGTAAGCTTCATCCTAAACTCCTCTTGTAAAATGGTGTTATTGAATAGCGCAAGCTATCAACGGGGCAGATTTTAGTATCTTTTGGCTAATGGTTGTTAATATTTTGTTAGCCAAAGATAATATTATTTATTCTTTGTTAATCTTATTCACAAAAAACATAAAAATGGGGGAAAATGGCGGAGAGAAAGGGATTCGAACCCTTGAAGGCTTGCACCTTACACGCGTTCCAGGCGTGCTCCTTCAACCACTCGGACATCTCTCCAAGAAAAGCTTTCATTCTAGCACATTTTGCCTAAAAAATCTAAAGTCCTAAAAATGCCCCAAACACCACCCCGTCTATTCTTATTTTCAAAGCTTGCTCGATTTGTTCTTCCTTGTCTATCACCCACAGCACTCGCGCATCGCTCAAATAATCGTCTGCTAAACTTTGGTAGTTTTTGGGCTCATTTTCTACCAAAATATAACTAGGTTTGAAATTCACCATCAACGCCCACTCCAAAGGACTAGCCACCAAAACGGCGTATTTTACCCCATTTTGACTACAATGTGCGGATAGGTTAAAGGCTTCCTTGTCTTTGGCGTGAAAATACACGATAGCGCTTGCCAAGCTTTGGGCGATTTGAGGGATTTCTGTAACCCGCACAAAGGGGTTTGTGGGAATTTGTGGATGTCCAAAAATCAACATGCACTTTCTTTCAAGCACGCCCTAGAGCAGTAGACACGATCCCCAGCATACACCGCCTCCTCTGGCGTCACATAGGTTTTGCAATGGGTGCACTCAAGCATGTCTAGCCCGGTATTGGGGTCGCTTTTAGGCGGAGCGACTTTCACTTTGGGCCTTAGCCACAAAAACAACCCCACCACAATAGCTAATAAAAATAACAATCTCAATTTGCCCCCTTGCGGTAAAAATACACCCGTTTGCCATAGGTGAAGCACTCCCCGGGCAAACAGGCGATCTCTTGGTTTAAATTGCTCCCCTTGTAAAAGAGAAAATGCCCGCCTTTTTCCAAGAAAGGGGCACTTAAATTCAATAAGTCTTGTGCGTTCATCAGTGCCCTAGAGGTGATTAAATCCACCTTTAAGGGGGGCAGCTCTTGCAAGCGCAAGCGTTTTAAAAGCACATTGTCTAAGCTTAGGCTCGCCTTTAAATGGTGCAAAAACGCCATTTTTTTAGCATTGGGCTCTACAAGGATAAAGCGAGCATTGGGGCATTCTAGGCTTAAGGGGATAGCAGGAAAGCCTGCCCCACTGCCGATGTCTAAACAGCTTTGGAAGGGGGCGATAAAATCCAAAACCTGCAAGCTATCTTGTATGTTGCGCTCAATGTCTTGGCGGCTCTTAGCTCCGCTCAAATTATGCACCCCGCCCCAATCCAAAAGCAAATTAGCGAATAAATCCAATTTTGGACTCATAAGATCAACATCCCATCTCCATAGGAATAAAAGCGGTAGTTATGCGCTATGGCGATTTGATAAAGTTCTAGGCATTTGTCTAGCCCCACCATAGAAGCCACGAGCATGATTAAAGTGGATTCGGGCAAATGAAAATTTGTAAGCAGTGCGTGGGCGTGCTTTACCGGGTTGCCTGCGTGTAAAAAGAGAGTGCATGGCGCATTGCCAAAACCCCTTTTATAATGCTCAGTTGCTCTTAGGGCGGTGGTGCCTACACATAAAATATATTGCGCCCTATCTAGGGCTTGCCTCGCTTTTGGGGACACCTGCACAAACTCGGCGTGCATGGGGTGCTCTCGAATGTCTTCACTCTCCACGCTTAAAAAAGTCCCCGCCCCCACATGCAGGGTGATAAAAACATGCTGATAATGCTTAAGTAGGTGGTCCCTTGCGCTTTCTGAAAAGTGCAAGGAGGCGGTGGGTGCGGCGATCGCCCCTAAATTTTTAGCAAACACGCTTTGATAGTCTTGTATGTCTGCGCTTGTGTCGGGGCGTTTGAGATAGGGGGGGATGGGCATATGCCCTAAAAGCTCAAGCATATTTAAAACCCCGCCCCACTCTAAAACTTCTCCCCTATGTCTAAACTCAAGCACCCTTAAACCATTGCCTAACACTTCTAAAACCTCGCAAGAATAACCCTGTTCTAGCTCTAGTGCCAGCCCGGGGCGCACTTTGCCCTTCATTTGGGCTAGGCAAGTTGTCAAGCTTTGGGGGCGGTGTAATAAAATCTCCACTGAGCGTTTTGTAGGGGTGTGGGCAAATAGCCTAGCCTTCATCACCTTTGTGTCATTCAGCACCACTAAGGCGTCTTGTGGAAAAAAGCTAAAGATTTCTTTAAAAGTGGCGTGGGTGAGTTTATCGCTAGCCCTTTCATAAACCATCAATTTCGCACTCTCTTTGGGCTGTATGGGGTGCGTGGCGATCAAATGCCCTGGCAAATCGTAGGCATAACTTGCGCGGTTAAACTCTTTGGGGATACTAGGCATCTGGGGTTTCTTTGGGTGCGTCATCGGGGGCAATATCGAGGGCTTCTTTAGAGGCGGGATTGACCATTTTAGCGATCAAAATAGAGAGTCCATAGAGCCCAATTAAAGGCAACGCCATCAGAACTTGGCTCATCACATCGGGGGGGGTGATGATCGCCGCCACAATGAAGATCGCCACAATGGCGTATTTGAAATGGGCTTTAAGCGTGGCATCGGTGATTAAACCCACCTTAGCCAAAAAGAACGCCAACACGGGCAGCTCAAAGGCCAAACCAAAGCCCAAAATCAGGCGGGTAAAAAAGCTCACATAGCTGGAGGCTGAAATGTTTGCTTCAAACATCGCCCCCCCGAAGTTTGCCAAGTAGTGCATCACAAAGGGGAAGACCACGTAATAAGAAAAACACGCCCCTGCCGCAAACATCACACTCCCAAAGAACACGAAGGGCAAGACGACCTTTTTTTCATTTTTATACAGCCCGGGAGCGACAAAGAGCCACGCCTGCCAAAAAATCACGGGCATGGACACGGCTAGGGCGGTTAAAAAGCTCACCTTGATCGCCACCATCACCCCCTCAATGGGCGAGATTTGGATGAGTTTACCATGGTAGGACGCTTTGATCCAACCAAAAATCTCTTGCCAAAAGCTAAAACACAGCCCAAAGGCAAGCACCAACACCAACACTGAGATCAAAAGGCGTTTGCGCAAATCTTGCAGATGCGGTTTTAAATCTTCAAGCATCGGGGGGGGCTTTTTGGGGTTTTTTCTAGGCTCACTTTTGGTTTTTCTGCTTGCTTTATCTCTAGCTCTGGGGCGTTTAGGCTCTCTAAAGGATTGCTCTTGGCAAGGCTTTTTACGCTCTCTTGCAAGTCTTGCACTTCGGGCATTTGGGGAATATTTTCTAGCTCTTGCTTTAAATCCCCGAGGGGCTTGGCTTGTTGTTTAAGGAGCTCTTGGTATTCAAGGGCTTCCTTTTTCAGCTCTTCAATGTGGATTTCTTTATCTAGACTCTCTTTGGCATCGTTTAGTGTCTTCTTCACCGCCCTAAAAAAGCGGGCTAAATCCAGCATGGCTTGAGGGAATTTGTCCGGCCCTAAAAAGATGATGGCGACCACCACGACCACCACTAACTCAAAAAATCCCATCCCAAACATTTATTGACCCTACCTTAACAAAAGCCCCATTATAGCACAAGCAATTTTTAACCTTTTATACATTTGTAAGCCATATTTTGCTATAAAGCCTTTCCACGAGTAGGTTTCAACCATCTAAAGCGAGGATACATGGAAAACAAAGACAATAAAGCCCCAAACCCCCCCAAGGTTTCTACAAAACAGCCCACTATCCAAGAAGAGTTAGAACAGCTCTTTAAAGCAGAGCAACCCGGTGTTGCTTACGAACGGGTCATTGACATCTTGCAAAAGATCCCTAGTGTTTCTCAACTCAAAAAGCTCAGAGAGTGGGCGCAAAAATACAATAAAACCTTTGTCCACTCATTTGGGTACGCCCACACTTCCTTATCCTCACTTGAGCGTAAAGTGGGTGGGCGTAAAAAATCTAAGCTTGTTGAGGAAGAGCCTGAAGAAAACCTAGACTTTAAAGAAAAGGAATTACCCGAATGGTCTAGGAGCGATAGTCCCGTGCGCATGTATTTGCGCGAAATGGGCGAAATCCCCCTTCTTAGTAAGGAAGAAGAGGTGTATTTAAGCAAACAGATTAAGCTAGGCGAAAACATCATTTTAGATGCGATTTGCTCTGTGCCTTATCTCATCGACTTCATCTACAACTATAAAGACCCCCTAATCAATCGCGAGAGACGGGTTAAAGAGCTGTTTAGAAACTTTGACGATGAAGGGAGTGTGCCCAAAAAGGATGAAGAGGTCGAGATGGAAGAGAGCGAGGGCGAGGAAGAGGACAACCCTGAAATGAAAAAAAATGTATCCGAAAAGGATAAAAAACGGGTAGAAAAAGTCCTAGAGAGCTTTAAAGCCCTAAGTAAGGCGAAAAAAGATTGGCTCAAATTCTTAAACACCCCCAAGGAAGAACAAGAAGACCCACTTTTGCACGAGTTGACCCTAGCCTACAAATGCCGTGTTTTAAAAGAGAAGCTCTATGATTTAGGACCTACAAGTAAGCTCATTAGCGAGCTTGTGAAAGCTATGGAGACTTCTTTAAAAAGTGGTGATGGTTTCGAAAAAGAGTTAAAGCGCTTGGAGTATAAGCTGTCTTTATTCAACGAGGCTTTGATAGAGAACCATAAAAATATCTTAAAAAATATCACCACCATGAGCCGTGAAGAAATCGCCACCATGGTGCCTGAAGCCACAATGATCAACATTTATATGGAGATTAAAAAGCTCTTCCAAACCAAGG
This sequence comes from Helicobacter sp. NHP22-001, assembly GCF_030270165.1. Taxonomy (NCBI): domain Bacteria; kingdom Pseudomonadati; phylum Campylobacterota; class Epsilonproteobacteria; order Campylobacterales; family Helicobacteraceae; genus Helicobacter; species Helicobacter sp. NHP22-001. Next base: position 57,383 of record NZ_BSWS01000004.1, read on the forward strand.
AAGCGAGCGAGGATGGCTTTAATTTAGAACCCGCCAAGCTCAAAGAGATTTTAAATCAGATCAAGCGGGGCAAGCTCATCTCAGACAAGGCTAAAAATAAAATGGCACGCTCCAACCTACGCCTTGTGGTGAGCATTGCCAAACGCTACACCTCTAGGGGACTGCCTTTCTTAGACTTGATCCAGGAAGGCAATATTGGTTTGATGAAAGCGGTGGATAAGTTTGAGCATGAGAAAAATTATAAGTTCTCCACTTACGCCACTTGGTGGATCAAGCAGGCGATCAGCCGTGCGATTGCCGACCAAGCCCGCACCATCCGCATCCCCATTCATATGATCGACACGATCAATCGCATCAACAAAGTCATGCGTAAGCACATGCAAGAAAATGGAAAAGAGCCGGATTTAGACCTGGTGGCTAAAGAAGTGGGCTTGCCCCTTGATAAAGTCAAAAATGTCATTAAAATCACCAAAGAACCCGTTAGCCTAGAGTCGCCCGTAGGTAATGACGATGATGGCAAGTTTGGGGACTTTGTAGAGGATCGCAATGTGGTGGGGTCTATGGACCACATCATGCGCGAGGATTTAAAGGCCCAAATTGATGGTGTGCTAGACCAGCTCAATGAGCGCGAAAAATCCGTGATCCGCATGCGCTTTGGCTTGCTAGAGGACGAGAGTGATCGCACCTTAGAGGAGATAGGCAAAGAGCTCAGTGTTACGCGTGAAAGGGTGCGCCAAATTGAAAGCAGCGCGATCAAAAAGCTTAGAAGCCCCCAATACGGGCGCTCACTAAGAAGTTATTTGCGTATATGAGCCTTTTGTTTCTGTGCCTGGGCAACATCTGCCGTTCCATGCTCGCTAGGGGGATTGCCACTGACATTATCCAAAAACAAAAGTTGCCTTTAGTTGTAGATGGGGCGGGCATTTCTAGCTACCACGAGGGTGAGCTAGCCCACCCACCCATCATTGCCTTAGCCAAGAGTCATGGCATCGATTTAACCCCTTTTAGGAGTAAACCCATCACCCAAAAGCTAGCAAATAAGTTTAATTGTATTGTGGCGATGGATGATAGCAACATTAGATCTTTAAAAGAGTTGGGTATTTCACATCCTAATATCTGTAAACTTGGGGATTTTGGTCTAGGGGGTGTGGACATCCCCGACCCCTACACCTATACACAGGAGAAAGATTTTGAGGAGGTTTATGCCTTGATCGATTTAGGGGTGCAAAATCTCTTAACCAGTTTGCATGCTTAAGGTGTTTCTTGCCCCTTTAAGCCTTATTGTTCTTTTACCCGCCAACCCCCCAAGTCTTCTAGGTTTACCCCAAGAGGCGAGTCGCTACTTGCCAAAATTTAAACTCCCCATTCCCTCAAGAACTAAGCTCAAAAAAGCCTATTTAAAACAGTGGTATGCTCCTTGGATGGGCATGCAAACAATGGAGGATTTAGACAAGGTCTTTTGGATACAAGAGACTTTGCATGAGCCAGGCTACGACAAGCACCTACAACCCTACACCAACGCTAAATTACAAGAGATTTTGGCGGATATGGACATCGCCCATTACCCAAGCGTGGGGATTAGAGCGGTTGTGATCGCTGATGCCAATGTGCGGGCTGTGCCTACAGATGCACCCTATTATTTAAAAGATGGCTACCCCTTTGATCGTTGGCAAAACTCTATGATCTTTGCGGGCACGCCCGTATTCATCACCCACTACAACAAGGCTAAGACCTACGCCCACATCCAAAGCTCTTTTGTCTTTGGCTGGGTGCGTTTAGACAAACTCGCCGCCGTGAGTTCTAAACAAGTGCAAACTTTCTTGCACTTCAGGCACTATTTAACCCCCACAAGGGACAAGATCCCTTTGGCTAATAGGGGTGTGGCGCACATGGGCGAGATTTTCATTAAAGTCCCTCACCACTTTAGGCAGGTCTACACCTATGCTAAGGATACTGAGGGCTTTGTAAAATTAATCCCAACCCCTTTGCACTCCCCCCACTTCACTCCCTTTCCTCGCCCCTTCACCCAAAGAGCGATGGCGGTGGTGATCGACACTATGCTTGGCCAACCCTATGGTTGGGGCGGGGCAGATCAAAAGCGCGACTGCTCGGCTTTTACAAGGGATAGCTTTGCAAGTTTTGGGATATTGCTCCCCCGCAACTCTTTAGCCCAAGTGCGCTATGCCAACAACATGGTGGATTTAAGCCACCTACCCCCAAGAAAAAAGGAAGCCTACATCATCAGGCACGCCACCCCCTTTGCCACGATTTTGTGGCTAAAAGGGCACATCATGCTCTACTTGGGCGTAAAGCACCATAGGGCGATCGTGGCGCACAATGTATGGTCTGTACTGGTGTCTAAGAACAACACTTACAACATTAAAAAAGCAGCGATCACGACCTTAGACATTGGGCATAAAAACGCCAAACATCCCCCCGCCTTTTCGCTCTTAGCACGGATTTTGGGCATGTCGGATTTATACCGCTATGCGTTTAAACGGCCCAACAATTTTTAAGAGCTTAAAGGTTTTCATATTTAAATGTGCTAAAATCGCCCTTTACTGCTCTGTAAAAAAGGACAAGAATGAATCACGAATTTGATGTGGCAATCATCGGGGGCGGGGTGTCTGGCTGTGCTGCCTTCTGGGTGCTTAGCCAATACACCGACCTTAAGAGAATCGCCATTGTAGACAAAAGAGAGGCTTTGGCAAAGGTGAGTTCTAGCGCAAAGGCCAACTCCCAAACCATCCACGATGGCTCGATTGAAACCAACTACACCGCCCAAAAGGCGCGTAAGGTTAAGCTCTCAGCCGATAAAGTCCGCCACTACGCCTTTAACAAGGGCTTGCAAAACAAGGCGATCTTTGAGTGCCAAAAAATGGCGATCGGCGTGGGCGATGTGGAGTGTGCCTTCATCACCCAAAGGCATGAAGAGTTTCAAGAGATCTATCCGGGTCTTACTTTTTTTGATAAGAAAAAAGTCAAAGAGATCGAACCACAGGTGATCTTAGAAGACCACGGGCTAGAACGCCCTGAAAATGTTGTGGGGAGTGGGTTTGAAAAAGATTGGTGTGCGATGAACTACGCCCTGCTGAGTGAAAACTTCGTGAGCGAAGCGATGGCGATCAAGCCCCATAACCAAGTCTTTTTAAACTTCCATGTAGAAACCATTGAAAAACGGCTAGGCGACTGGGCATTGATCTCCGATGAAACCGATGAGATTTACGCCAAATATATTTTGGTCAATGCCGGCTCTTACGCCCTGCCTCTAGCGCAATCGCTAGGCTATGGCTTGGATTTGGGCTGTATGCCTGTGGCGGGGAGTTTCTACTTTGTGCCCGACTTGTTGCGCGGCAAGGTCTACACCGTGCAAAACCCCAAACTGCCCTTTGCCGCTTTGCATGGCGACCCCGATGTGGTGATTAAAGGGCGCACCCGCATAGGGCCCACCGCTCTAGCCATGCCCAAGTTAGAGCGCAATAAAAAACTGCTCAAGGGTTTGAGCTGGGAGCTCTTGAAAATGGATTTCAACGCCGATGTGTTGAATATTGTCTTTGACTTGTTTGTGGAGCGCGACATCCGCAACTATGTCTTTAAAAACATGGTCTTTGAAGTCCCCTACATCGGCAAGCGCAAGTTTTTACACGATGCGCGTAAGATCATCCCCTCCCTCTCTCTTACCGATCTGCACTACGCCCATGGCTTTGGTGAAGTGCGCCCGCAGGTGCTCGATCGCACCAAGAGAAAACTCGTGCTGGGTGAAAAACGCATTAAAACCAATCAAGGCATCACTTTTAACATGACCCCCTCCCCCGGGGCGACCAGCTGTTTACAAAACGCCTTGATTGATGCGCAAGAAATTGCTAAATACTTGGGTGTGGATTTTGCGCTCGAGCGCTTTTATGAAGATTTGTCCCCCGAAGAGCTAGACACGCTTTAAGGCTTTGAGGGCTAGTGGTAGATACAAACCTCTTCCTCTAGGGCGATGCCAAAGGCGTTAAACACCCGCTCTTTGGCTAGGGCGATGAGCTTTAACGCCTCGTCAAAGTCCCCTCCCCCAAGATTGATTAAAAAATTGGCGTGTTCTTGGCTAAAGCCCACACCCCCCAAGCGAAAGCCTCTAAGCCCCACCGCCTCTAACAGCCGGCCAGCAAAGTCACCCACGGGGTTTTTAAAGCAACTGCCAAAGCTAGGATTTCTAGGGTGGCAACGCATGCGCTGGCAAGCTTGTTGCACTTCTTGCCTAAAACCCTTGCGCTTTTTAAGACGGGCTTTAAACACCACGCCTTGGATGTTGCTGGTGCGGTAAGCAAAGCCCAAATCCGCCGCTTCCACCCACTGCCCATTGATGTTCAACGCTTCCACCACTTCCTTCATCTCATAGGCTTTCATGCCTGCGTTCATTTTCATAAGACCGCCCACGCTGCCGGGCAGTGCGTTTAAAAACTCCAAGCCCTGCAAATCGTGGTTTTTGTAGTAGCTAAAGAGCTTTTGGGCGTTTGTCCTTGCCCCCACTTCTAAATGCGTGCCCAAGTCGGCAATGTAATCAAAATTCTTAGATAGAATGGCTAGGTTTTTTGCCTCTGGGGCGACTAGAAGGTTGTTTGCCAAGCCCACCATCTGCACGCCCACATAAGGGGCGCACTCATCCAACACTCGCACCTGCACGGGTCCGCCGATCTTCACGCTGGAGTAGCGGGAGAAGTCGATCAACACTAAGAGATCACCTTGGGGATCAGTTTAAAAAGGGTGTGTGTGTAATCTAAGAGCATGTTGAGCATCCAAGGCATGGTAAAGATGATCACGGCGATCACGGCTAAAATCTTAGGCACAAAGGACAAAGTCATCTCATTGATTTGGGTTGTGGCCTGAAAGATGCTCACAAGTAGCCCCACCACCAAGCCCACCAAGAGCACAGGCAAAGAGATCATTAAGGTGATTTTATAGGTTTCAATGGCAAGTTTCATTAGTTGCGCTTCCATTAGATCCCCTTACATAAATTCTTGCAGTTGATTCGCACGCCCCATCCACGCCTCTAACGCCTCCCAATCCTCATTTTCTAACAAGCCTTGCACAGCCTCCATTTCCTCCAAAAACGCCCCCATTGCCTTTAACACTTGCTCTTTGTTCTGCTTAAACACACTGCGCCACATCACGGGCGAGCTTTTAGAAAGGCGGCTCATGTCCTTAAAGCCCCCGGCAGCTAAAGATAAAATCGTCTGTGGGCTCTTTTGCGACAAAACGACATTGGCTAGGGCGTAGCTAATGGCGTGGGGCAGGTGGCTCACAAAGGCAATGTGCGCATCGTGGCTTTTGGCGTCCATTTTGACAAGTTGCATGCCAATTGCGCTAAAAATTTCTTTTGCCCTCTCGACATGTTCGGGTGCACTCTTGTCGCAATCCACGAAGATCACGATTTTATGTTGGTAAAGCCCCCTAAGGGCGGCTTTGGGACCATAAAACTCCGTCCCACACATCGGATGTGTGGCGATGACTTGGGGGCGTAGGCTTAAGGGGATGGCGCTCACGATCTGCTCTTTGGCGGAGCCAACTTCAATGATGGTGGTTTGCAAGCTGGGCTTGAAACTTTGCAAGACTTGGACAATGCCATCTAAGGGGATCGCCAAAAACACCACGGCGCAATTCTGCAGGGCGTGCAAATCCACGCACTCCTCCACAAGCCCTAAGCTGAGTGCCATTTGGGCGTGCAAGGGGTTACTATCACAGCCTAAAATGCGCTTGATGCCTAGCTCGTGGCGCACCTCTTGCAAAGCAAGCCCCAAGGACCCGCCCATAAGCCCTAACCCAACAATGCCTACCTGCATTAGGGCACCAACGCCACGCCGAGCACATCTTCGATCGTCTGCACGGCTTTGATTTCCATGTGCTCTTGCACCTCTTTTGGGATGTCTTTTAAATCCCTCTGGTAGTTTTTCTCAGGGATCAAGGCGGTTTTAATGCCCGCTTTAAAGCTGGCGATCAATTTCTCTTTAAGTCCGCCAATGGGCAACACCCGCCCGCTTAAAGTGAGCTCACCCGTCATCGCCACATCGCTACGCACCTTTTTTTCACACAAAATAGACGCGATGCTGGTCGCCATCGTGATCCCCGCACTGGGTCCGTCTTTGGGGGTCGCCCCCTCTGGGACATGTAGGTGTATGTCGTAAAGATTGTAGATTTTCTCTTTTTCTTTGTCCTTCTCTTTGGGGCGCTTTTTCTTGGCGATCAGCACTTCCTCATCTAAAAGGGTTTTCACCACAGAGTGGGCGATTTGGGCGGACTCCTTCATCACCTCGCCTAAACTTCCCGTGAGTTTTAAATTTCCCTTGCCCTTGATTTTCACCGATTCGATTTTGAGCACATCCCCACCCACGCTTGTCCACGCTAGGCCGTTCACGATGCCCAACGCATCCTCTTTATCCACAGGGTCGATCTCAAACACGATTTTTTCTAAAAAGTCGGGGATTTTCTCAGGGGTGATCGTGGTTTTGCGGTTGCGTTTCTTGCCATCCTCTTGGTTGTTGACAATGTTTTTAGCGCATTTACGCATGATTGTGGCGATCGTGCGCCTTAAGCCCCGCACCCCCGCCTCTCTGGTGTATTTCTCAATGATGAGCTGCACCGCCTCGGGCGTGAACATCACTTCGCTAGGCTTTAGGGCGTGTTTTTTCAACTCTTGGGGGATCAAGTAATTGATAGCGATTTGCTCTTTCTCTTGGGGGGTGTAGCTAGACACACTGATAAATTCCATGCGATCCTTCAAAGGTGGGGGGATCGTCGAAATGTCGTTGGCGGTGGCGATGAAGATGATCTTAGAGAGGTCAATGTTGAAGTTGGTGTAATAGTCCCTAAAGCTGGTGTTTTGCTCGGGGTCTAAAATCTCTAAAAGTGCACTGGCTGGATCCCCGCGCATGCTCTTATCCACTTTGTCGATCTCATCTAGCACCATCACGCAGTCCATTTTTTTAGCCTCAATCAAGCCTTGCACGATGCGCCCGGGCATAGAGCCCAAATAGGTGCGCCGATGCCCCCTAAGCTCATTGACATCCTCTAGCCCGCCTAGGGCGATGCGCACAAGTGGGCGTTCTATGGCTTTAGCAATGGAGTTAGCCAAACTCGTTTTACCCACCCCGGGGGGACCATAAAAGCATAAAATTGTGCCCTTGGTCTCTTTGTTCTCTTGCTTGCGTAGGCGCATCAGCTCCATAGTCGCAAAATACTCCACAATGCGCTCTTTGGGCTTTTCTAGGCTGTAGTGGTCGGCGTTTAATTGCTTCTCCACCTCTTTAATGGAAAGCTTTTTATCGCTGTATTGCCCAAAGGGGATGTCGAGCACCCATTCAATGTAATTTTGCAAAATCCCCACATCCGAGCTGTCTTGGTGCACGCGGCTTAGGCGTTCGATCTGCTTTTTGATCTCTTTATGCACTTCTTTGGTGATGAAGGGCTCAATGGCACTCAATTTTTGGAAGTACTCTTGGATTTCCTCATCTCTTTGCTTGTCAATGCCCAACTCTTTTTGGATTTGCTTGAGTTGTTCTTTTAAAAAGTACTCTTTGTTGACCTGCTCCATTTTGCTATGGACTTTGCTTTTGATCTCTTTTTGGAGTTTTTGGGTTTTGATCTCCTCCATGACCAGGTCGATCAGCCCTAATAATCTCTCTTCGGTGTCATCGCTTGCAAAGAGTGTGTAAGCTTGGTCTTTTTTAAGGCGCAAGGCAGATGCGACTAAATCTACAATGCGGTTGGGGTCGTTATTGTCCTCAATTGCCTTTAGCAAATCGGGGGGGAAAAGCTGACTGATGTTTGCCAAGCTCCCCACTTTTTCTTTGAGAATATCTACAACGGCGTTGATTTTGTCGCTGTCTTGTTCTTTGTAAGTAATCACATCCACCATCGCCTCTAGGGGGTCAGTGGATTCAATGTTTAAAATCCGCCCTTTGCAAATGCCTTGAAAGAGGATTTTCATGCGGTTGTCGGGCAGGACCACTTTACGCACAATTGAGCCAATCACCCCCACATCATAAAACTTATCTTTGTCGGTTGTGTTGGAATTTGCCTTAGCACAACTCACAAAGATCAAGTCGTTTCTTTCTTGCGCAGCTTTGTTTGCCGCTCTAATGTTCGCCTCGCTGTTGATGAAAATAGGCACAATCATAAAGGGATACATAAACGAATCTTCCTCTACGATCACAGGTACGACACTTGGAAACTTATCTGTCATTTTGACCCTTACCAGTTAAAGATAGCTACATACCAAGGCATGTAGGATTTTTTGGGGTGGGTTTCTTTCTCTAAAACCTCATCCACCCTCTCTAAATAGCGTTTCACGCCCTCTTTTTGGTGGCGTTTTCTGTACACATTGGCGATCGCCCGATTCAACTCGTTTTGCCCCAAAATGAACTTGACTTGCATGTACTCCACTTGGTTTAAAAAGCGACTGCTAGGATATTTGTCCACAAAGTCATTGAGCATGCCGATGGTGTTGGACATGAACTCTTGGTCCTTGCTGTGGTTTTTAAAAGCGTAGTAACGGGCTTGCAACTTCATGAACTTCAAATAGTCGATGTTGTCTTGATTGCCAAAGCGTTTAATGTATTCATCAAAGTAGTATTCTGCCAAAACAAATTCTTTTTTCTTTAAATGGGCTTGCCCTAAAGCAAGCATGGCATCGGGCACTAAAGGCGAGTTGATGTGCTCGCTTTGCAACGATGAATAATAATTATCCGCTGTTTCTAAATTTAAAAACAAAATCTCACGCAAAATCCCTTGATACCAAAAGATCGCCGGTCGGTTATAAATGGACTCTTTTGTCTTTTTAGCACATCCAAAAAACAAGGCTAAAACAACAGCTGAGAGTAAAACTACACGCATCCTGATCCTTAAAGCTAAAACCGCATTATACCAAAAACCCTAAATTAATTGAATTGATTTTTTGGAGTAGTTTTAGTAGAATCAAACCCTTAAGTTACACAAATTCAAGGGTTGGTATGGTTTTTAGTGTAAAATCCCCCATTTTGGGGTTTGAAGAAGTCTGCCAAATGGACTTAGAAAAGATCGATGAAGTGTTCATGCGCTTGCGCAACGCCGATGCGCCCACGCCCACCTTTACTCTAGTGAACCCCTTTGCCTTGCGCCCTTATGAATTTGAAATCCCTATGCCCTTACAAACGCTCTTAAACCTAGACCAAGCCCAAAATATCCTTATCGCCAACATCATGGTGATCCAAAGCCCCCTTAAAGAATCCACCATCAATTTTCTAGCCCCTTTAGTCTTTAACTTTGATTACAAACTCATGGCGCAAGTGATTTTAGACAGCACGAAATACCCCCAATACAAAATCTCAGAAAAAATCTCTGGTTTCTACCAAGAAAGGCAACCCGTCCATGACAAGTAAAATTTTATTCATCGGCTATGGCCAAATCACTAAGGCAATTTTAAAGGGCATGCAAGGTGCACTAGTGGGGCGAGTAGTCAGTATTGTGGGCAAAGACCCGAGCAAAATCGCCCCCTTTTTAAAGCAAGAGGGGTTAGACTTTGTCAACCTACAAGCCTGCGACAAAAGCATTGACATTACAGATAGCGTGGTGTTTCTCACCCTAAAGTCCCATGCCCTAAGCGCATTCACCTACATAGGACAAGCCAGCGCCGTTTTAAGCGCACTTGCCGGCATGTCCCTTGAGATTTTAAAGGCCCACTTACAAGCCCCCCATTTTGTGCGCTTCATGCCAAATGTTGCCGCCTTTTTGGGGCTCTCAGCCACGACCTACTACAGCCCCAACCCCACTCCAAAGGAACTCATAGACCTACTCGCGAGCTTTGGCACAGTCGTACAAGTGGATAAGGAAGAGTTGGTGGACGCTTCTATGGTTACTAATGGGAGTGTGCTCGCTTTTTTGAGCCTATTTACCCAAGCCTTGATCGACTCCGGTGTTCGGGCGGGCTTAAAACACACCCAAGCCGAAGAACTCATCATCCAAAGCTTTAAGGGCTTTAGTGCCTTGCTTGCCACCCAAAGCCCTCAAGAAATCAGCCAAAACATATGCACCCCTGCGGGCGCGACCATCGAGGGCTTAAGCGTGCTTGAGGAAAAGGGCGTTAGGGGGGCGATCATGCAAGCCTGCCACGCCATAGCCCAACGCTACAAATCTAAATCTTAACCCGCTATCTGTTACAAAATGTAAAACTCTGCGTCTTTTTTAAGTAAAATTTTTACTTTCGTTAGCGTAATGCGTACTTTTTGTGTGCAATAATGCCCCCATAATAACACGAGGAGCAAACATGCACGAAGTCCACATTTACAGCGCCAAGCGCACGCCGATCGGGTCTTTTAACGGCACTCTAGCCAGTGTCCCCGCCACAAAGTTAGGTTCTTTGGCGGCCGAGCAAGCTCTGCACGCAAGTGGGTTTGATACCAGCTTTGTAGACAGCTGCATTGTCGGCAATGTATTAAGCAGTGGGCTAAAGCAAGCCCCCGCTAGACAAGTCGCCCTGGGGGCGAACTTGCCTAAGTCTATTGCTTGTTGGCTAGTCAATGAGGCTTGTGGATCGGGCTTAAGGGCTGTGATGCTGGGGGCTAATGAAATTGCTTTGGGACGCAGTCGGGTCGTCTTAGTGGGGGGCATGGAAAACATGAGCCTTGCCCCACACTTGTTGATGAAAAGCCGGGCGGGTTTTAAAATGGGTGATACTGCCCTAGAGGATAGCATGCTCAAAGACGGCTTGCAAGATGCCTACAAAAAAGTGCGGATGGGCGACTTTGCGGAAAATTGCGCTCGCTTGAACCACCTCAGCCGTGCCGAGCAAGATAACTTTGCCAAAAATAGCTACGAAAAAGCCCTCAAGGCCATTGAAAACCATGTCTTCAAACCCGAAATGATCAGCGTGTCCATGCGCGGACGTACGGGCGAAATCGTGGTGAGTGTGGATGAAGAGCCTACGAGGGTGAACTTTGACAAGGGCTTAAAGCTCAAACCCGCCTTTGACCCCGAGGGCACCATCACCGCCTTTAATGCCAGTAAAATCAGCGATGGGGCGAGTATGTTAGTCTTAGGTTCAGCCGACTTGTCTAAAGACACGCATACAAAAGCCCTAGCTAAGATCGTAGATTATACATCCTTTAGCCACGACCCCCACCTTTTCACCACTACCCCAGCCCCAGCCATTAGAAAACTCTTAAAGAATAACAATAAACAGCCCGGCGACATTGACTTATACGAAATCAGCGAAGCATTTGCGGTGGTGGGGGTGTTGACCCAAAAAGATTTAGGTTTGAAAGATAGCCAAGTGAATGTCAATGGGGGGGCGATCGCTTTAGGACACCCCATTGGGACCAGTGGGGCTAGGATTTTAACGACCTTGGTGCATGCCTTGCACACTTATGATAAACAGCTGGGTGTGGCGTGCTTGTGTGTGGGCGGGGGCGAGGCGTTGGCGATGCTCATCGAGCGGTTGTAAAAGGTTTGTCTGTGGATAAGGTCGTTAAGAGCATAGGAGAGGCGATCGCGGGCGTGCAAGATGGCATGACTCTCATGTTTGGGGGCTTTGGGCTGTGTGGCATCCCTGAAAATGCCATCTTAGCCTTGAGCCAAAGTGGGGTGAAAAACATCACTTGCATTTCTAACAACCCCGGGGTCGATGATTTCGGTTTGGGCCTACTCGTAAAAAACAAACAGATTAGAAAAATGATCGCCAGCTATGTGGGCGAAAATTCTGCGTTTGAGCAGCAATTTTTAGCCGGAGAGATCGAGGTGGAGTTTAACCCGCAGGGCACTTTAGCCGAGCGCATTAGAGCGGGCGGGGCGGGTATTCCCGGCTTTTACACGCCCACGGGGGTGGGCACAATCATCGCCGAAGGCAAAGAACATAAGGACTTTGAGGGGCGCACCTACATTTTAGAAACAGCCCTAAAGGCGGACTTTGCCTTCATCAAGGCGCAAAAGGCGGACACCTACGGCAATTTGATCTTCAACAAAACCGCCATGAACTTCAACCCAATGATGGCTAAGGCGGCAAAAGTTACGGTCGTTGAGGTGGAGGAGATTGTCCCTTTAGGTGCTCTTGATCCTAACTTCATCCATGTCCCCGGAGTATTTGTGGACCGCATTTTTAAAGGGCAGTTTGAAAAACGCATTGAGCAACTCACGCTAAAGAAAGGGGAATGAATGCCAAGCGGTTGGAGCAGAGAAGAAATGGCACAAAAGGCGGTGGAGGATATCAAGGACGGCTATTCTATCAATTTGGGGATTGGCATCCCCACTTTGGTTGCCGACTACATCCCCAAGCACATCAATGTCATGTTGCAGAGTGAAAACGGCTTGCTTGGCATGGGTCCATTTCCTACCAAAGAGCAGGTGGATGCGGATTTGATCAACGCAGGCAAGCAAACCATTACAGAGAGTTTAGGGGCGAGTTACTTTAGCTCGGCTGAGAGTTTTGCCATGATTCGTGGGCAACACATCGATTTAACGATTTTGGGGGCGATGGAGGTTTCGGCACAGGGGGATTTGGCTAGTTGGATGGTGCCGGGCAAATTAGTTAAGGGCATGGGGGGGGCGATGGATTTAGTGGCGAGCGCAAAAAAGGTCATTGTGCTGATGCAACACACCGATAAAAAGGGCAACTGCAAGCTTGTTAAAGAGTGCTCCTTGCCCCTGACCGGCCCTAAATGCGTGTCTAAAGTCATCACCAATTTAGGCGTGTTTGCCTTGCAGGGGGGCAAGTTTGTCCCCCTAGAACTAGCCCCCGGGGTTTCTAACCCCCCCCTGCCTTAAGTAGGTGTGCGTGATGCATAAGTTTTTGGGCGCAAATAAGCTAAAAAATTGAAAGGATACCCAATGAAATACTTAATCAATCTAGACAATGGCGGGACACTCACAGACATTTGCGTGGTGCAGGGCTCTGAGGTGCGCTACACTAAGACCCTAACCACTCCTGTGGATCTTTCTGAGTGTTTTTTTAAGGGAATCACCAAGGCGAGTGAAGAGATTTTTGGCCCCGATGGCTTTGTCAAACTCTTGCACAGCACGGATTTGATCCGCTACTCCTCCACGCAAGGCACAAACGCTTTAGTGGAGCGCAAGGGGCCTAAACTAGGCTTAATCACCAACGATGCCTCTTTAGAAAACAAGCTCACCAAAAGCGCACAGCAGCAAGAGTTATTTAGTAGTTTGGTGGGCGATCGGGTCTTTGTGATCGCCGATTTGGCGGGTGAGGACTTTGAAGCAGATTTGGCCAACGCCGTGAACACGCTCACCAACAAGGGGGCGGAGCGGCTCGTGGTTGCCATTGAAAACAAGGATGATGAAAAGGACTTTAAACATGCCTTTTTATTGCAATTTCCTAGACACCTACTAGGCTCTGTGCCCGTGCTCTTTTCGTGGGAGTTCACCAACGACACGAGCCGCACTAGACGCATTTGGTCGGCTCTTTTAAACAGCTTTTTACACCCCACAATGGAGCGCTTTTTATACTCTGCCGAACACCGCTTACGCGCCCACAAGGTAAAAAACCCACTTTTGATCTACCGCAACGATGGCGCGTCTTCTCGGGTGGCTAAATCGGTCGCCTTAAAAACCTACTCTTCGGGTCCTAGAGGGGGGATTGAAGGCACCAAAGCCCTAGCCAAAGCCTATGGCTTTAACCATGTGCTGATGGTGGATGTGGGGGGCACAACTTCGGATGTGGGCGAAGTGGAGGCGCATAAGATCAAAACCGAAAGACGCGGCCACATTGGGGGGGTGCAAATCTCATTTGAGCTCAGTGATGTGAAATCCTTTGGCGTGGGCGGGGGGTCAATTTTTAGGCTAAACGACAGAGGCGAGATTTTAGTGGGGCCTGAGAGCGTGGGGGCAGCCCCTGGCCCGGCATGCTTTGGCTTTGGGGGCAAGGAGGCGACCATCACCGATGTCAATGTAGCTTTAGGTATCATTGACCCCGACACCTACTTAAACGGGCAGCAAAAGCTAGATAAAGAGCGTGCCATCCAAGCCATCACCGAGAACATTGCCAAACCTTTGGGCTTAAAGTTTGAGGAGGCTTTGTTTAAAATGGAGGAAGCCTACGCCGAAAGGCTTGCTGCGTGTTTGAAAAAACAGGTGCAACAGGACACGGTCCTAGCTGCCTTTGGGGGTGGGGGACCGATGAGCGCGTGCTTGGCCGCTAAAAAAGCGGGCATTAAGCGGGTGATTGTGCCTAAGCTTGCGGCGGTGTTCTCTGCCTATGGAATCAGCTTTTCGGATGTGGCGCAGACCTTTGAGCACGACATCACGGGTTTAAATAAACACGAGATTGAGAAAATCAAAACCCAGATACAAGAGCGCGCCAAACGGCACATGTTCCAAGAGGGTTATAATTTTGAAGATTGCAAGGGTGCGTGGCGGGTGATTGTGGAAAACACCGATGGCTCTGAAAGCCACAGCACCACCCTAGAGGACACCGCCCAAATCAATAAAGACCAAAAACGCATTTTAGCCTACCACATCCGCTACGAACTCTCACACCCGAACTTGCGGGCGAGTTTGCCTAAACGCAAAATCGGGGCAAAAGTGAGCGGCACAAGAAATGTTGTGGGCTTGGATGGCATGCACCAAGAGGTGGTGTTGGTGTTGGAGAAACAGGAAATGGGGGCTTATATGGAGGGTCCGGCGATTGTGGAGGGACCCTTTTTCACCGCTAGGGTGCCAGAAGGGTGGGGCCTAGCTGTGACCGACAATGGCGATTTGATTTTAGAAGACTTGAAAGCATAGGGAGAAAACATGCGCGTTCCTATGACCGAATACCTGATGATCGATTTAAACAGCGAGCGGTGGCTCTGCCGTGTGTGTGGGCATGACTTTGGCGATGCTAGAGATACTTACAAAAAGGGCACTCTCATTTACGACAGAAACCCCGAGGAGATCCACCCACCCATTTTAGACCCCAAACGCTACCAATACACCTTTTCGCCCGACCCCAAGTTTTGCCGTATTTACGAATACTATTGCCCCACTTGTGGGACACAGATTGAAACCGAGTATGTCCCCCCAAACTACCCCCCCACCGTTGACATGCTTTGGGACATTGACGACCTTAAAAGGCGTTGGAAAGAGATCGGGCAAGACCCCGAAACCAGCGTGCATTATGGACCCGGTGAGAACGCCCAAGCCGATTTGCGGGCTAAGTTTGACAAAAAGTAAGGAGAGAGCATGAAGCGCATTTCTGTAGACATTGGCGGGACTTTCACGGATTGCTTCTTTGCGTGGGATGGCAAATACATTGAATCCAAGTCCTTAACCACCCACCACAACTTGTCCTTGGGCTTTAACGCCGCCTTGGACAATGCTTGTAAAATCGCAGGGCTCACTAGGGAACAGGTGCTAAAAGAGGTGGATAGCGTGCGTTACGCCACCACTTTAGGCACAAATGCCTTGATCGAGGGCAAGGGGCCTAGAGTGGGGGCGATTGTTACACATGGCTTTGAGGACACCATCCACCTATCACGGGGCAAGGGCTATGGTGAGGGACTAGATGTTACCGAGCAAGGCAATATGCCAAACGCCCAACGCCCCGATCCCATCGTGCCTAGGCGTATGGTGCGCTCCGTCAAAGAACGCGTGGATAGCGTGGGCGAAATTTTAGTGCCCTTGCAAAAAGAGGATGTTAGAAAGCAGGTGCGCGACTTGGTGGATAATGGGGCGCAGGCGATTGTGGTTGCGCTCACCAATGCCACCGAAAACCCCAGCCACGAGCAGCTCGTGCTTGAAACAATCTTAGAGGAATACCCCGCCCACGAACTTGGGGCGATCCCCGTGATCTTAAGCTCGCAGGTTTCGGGGCGCAAGGGCGAATATGTGCGCGCCAACACCACGATCATAGACGCTTTTTTGTATGAAATCATGTTCCACGCCCTAGGGCAGCTCAGCTCTAACCTGCGTGATAGTGGGTATGGCAAGCCCATGCTCGTGATCCACAACAGCGGGGGGATGGCGCAGAGCAACTCCACAGATAGCCTACAAACCATCCACTCCGGACCCGTTAGTGGCGTGAGCGCATCCCAGCACTTGGCCGAAACCACGGACATTGGCAATGTGGTGTGTATGGACATGGGCGGAACTTCCTTTGACATCGGGATTTTGCCTAAGGGTGGGGTCAAACACTACGACTTCCAGCCCGTGATCTGCCGCTGGCTGGTAACCCTGCCTATGATCCACCTAAACACCCTAGGGGCTGGGGGTGGGTCGATTGCCACTTACGATCGCATCCACCAAGCGGTGAAAATCGGGCCTGAGAGTGCGGGCTCAGATCCGGGCCCGGCGTGTTATGATCGGGGCGGGTTAAACCCCACGGTTACCGATGCCGACTTACTCTTAGGTTACCTTGATCCGGACAACTACGCCAACGGGGTGATCAAGCTCAACCCCAAACGCTCTAAATTCGTGATTGAAGACAAGCTTTGCGACCACTTGGATTTGGATGTGATCGAAGTGGCTAAGGTGATTAAGCGCACTGTAGATGAGCAAATGGCGATCGGCATTGAAATGGAGCTACGCAAAAACGGGGGCAATGTGGATGAATTCACCATGGTTGCCTATGGGGGCAATGGGCCTTTGCACGCTTGTGGGATCGCCTACCATGCAGGCATACAAAAAATCCTATTCCCCCCCTTTGCCTCTGTCTTTTCGGCTCTGGGCGCGGGCAACATGAAGCCCCTACATATCCACGAGCGCAGCGGCTATATTGTGCTGTATGAACCCATTGAGCGCAAACTCTTTGATGAATACGAGCGCATGAACGAATACATTGAGGAGTTGGAGCGCAAGGGCAAGGAGGATTTGAAACGCCAAGGCTACGACACCACCCATGTGCAGCACCGCCTAGAAATGGACATGCGCTATGGCAACCAACGGGTAACAACTTCTGTGGTGCTTGACATCAACCGCTTTAACCATGTGGGCGATGTTTTGCGTGCGATCCGCACCTTCTCGGATGTGTATGCCAAACGCTACGGCAAGGGGGTGGAAGCTCCAGAAGCGGGTGTGCGGGTGCAAACCGTGCGGGTGGCGACCTTCATTGACACAGATGTGGTGCATTTTAAAGAGCTCTACACCAATCACAAACGCACCATCCCCCCGGCTAAAAGCCACCGCAAGGTCCATTTCGTGGATGAAAACGAGCCCATTGAAACACCCATTTACGATGAGAGCGTGCTGAGTGCGGATTATGTGATCCACGGACCTGCCATTGTCACGACCAAAAGCACAACCTACCTCGTGGAGAAGAATTGGCGGATCGAGCCCACCCCACAAGGGGCGGTTTGGTTGCTTAAAGAAAATGTCAAAGCCAAATAAGGAGAACACGATGCCAAAGAACAATCAAGGGACGCATGTCCACGCCCACAACCACCCCCACGCCCACAACCACCACACCCATGGGGGCGATAAAAAGGTGCTCAGTGCTGAAGAGCAGGCGTGGGTGGATGATTTTATGAACGAAACCACGCTCTTTTTAGGGCCAGACCCGGCGATCATGCGCCACCACTCGATCGCCACGCGCACGCCTTTAGAGGAAGAGGTGCTTAAAAAAGGGGGCGATCCACTTTTATACGATAGGATTCGTCGCCGCCTGAGTGGCTCGCTCGATGAGGCCTTTGAAATGTGCGAGAGCATGGGCGCAGCCCCCGGGGCGAAGTGGGCGGACTTGTCCGTGGCGGTTTATACAGCCAGCGGGGATGTGTGCTACATGTCCAATCGGGGCGTGATCGCCTTTGCCGCCGTCTTACACCACCCGATCCGCTACATTATGAAGTATTGGAAAGATGAACCCACCGTGGGGATCCACCCGGGCGATGGCTTCTTCCACAACGATGCGCGCTTTGGCTGCGTGCACAACACGGACCAGTCCATGCTCACCCCCGTGATTAGAAATGGCGAAATCATCGCATGGGTGGGGGCGACGATCCACGAGGGCGAAAACGGGGCGTGTGAGCCCGGTGGGATGCCCTCCGGCTCTGAAACCCCCTTTGACGATGGTCTTAGGGGCAGCCCGATGAAAATCGTGGAGAGGGGCAAGTTGCGCCGCGACTTGTTGACTTTCTTGCAGCACTCCACGCGCGATCCTAAACTCATGCTCGCCGACATTAAGGTTAAAATGGGGGCGGTGCGCCGTGTGATGGACATTGTGGATCGCATGATCGATGAGTATGGGATCGATGCCTTTGTGGGGGCGATCCGCATGACTGTGGAGGATGTGGAAAACGAGGTGCGCCGCCGCATCGCCGCCATGCCCGATGGCATGGTAACTGTGGAGCAGTTTGTGGATTCCACGCTCAAAGAGAATATCTTGATCAAGTTTGCTTGTAAAATCACGGTCAAGGGCGATCACATGACCGTGGATTTAAGGGGCTCGGGCAAAGAGATCATCAACCGTGCGATCAATTCACCCCTAGCTTCCACAAAGGCATTCTTTGCCCAAGCGATCTTAAACCACTGGTGGCCCGATCTGCCCCGCTCCACAGGCGCGCTCTCTCCCATTGAGATCATCTCCGATGAAGGCACTTGGGGGGATTGCTCTTATGACGCGCCTAACGGACAGAATTTGCAAGCTTCTTTCCGCGCCTTTAGTGCCTTGCAAATCGCCTATGCCAAATTGCAATTTTCCATGCACACCAAATACGCCAATGTGCTCGCTCCGTGGTTTAACCAAATCAACGACTTCTTATGGGGCGGAGAGACGCAACATGGCGAGCAGGTGGGGAATTTATGCGCCGACTTGAATGGCATGGGTGGAGGGGCGAAAGCCTTTAGAGATGGCGAGGACGCGGTTGCTCCCCTATTTTGCGCCATGGCAGACATCGGCGAGCAAGAGGTGATGGAAGAAGAAGTGCCTTTCTTGCAATTAGTCAGTAAGCGTGTGGTGCGCGATAACCAAGGCTTTGGCAAATATCGAGGGGGCATGGGCTATGAAATGATCGTGGCGGCACGCAACACGCCCGAGTGGGGCTTTATGACCGTTACCTCTGGGGCAAAATTCTCTAGTGTGCCCGGGCTCTTTGGGGGCTATGGGTGTGCCACTTATCCGCTGGCAATGGTGAAGGGGATCAACATCTTTGACATCATCAAGAAAAATCCCGAAGAGTTTGACTTGTCTATGGAGCGGGTGATGAATGAGCGCCCATTTAAAGGCGGAGTTTATACAACCTACCATATGGGCTTGCAATTCGACCGCTCCCAAGAGGGTGAGCTGTACATGATCGCGCAGGGGTGCGGGGGGGGCTATGGCGATGTCTTAGAGCGCGACCCTGAGCTGGTGATGGAGGATTTACAAATCGGGCGCATCTCTGAGCATGTTGCTTCAAATATTTATAAAGTCGTGTGGGATAAGGAAACCTTTGTTGTGGATGAGCAAGCCACCGCCAAGTTACGCGCCAATGAGCGCAAAGCCCGCTTGAAAAGGGGCTTACCCTATGATGAGTTTGTAAAAAAACATGTCAAGGACGAGCCACCCAAAGACCTTTACTACTACGGCTCTTGGGGCGAGGAAAACCCCGAGGAGCTCATCGCCACCGTGTGGGATCACCACGGGCCCAAGCGCGTGAAGGGTAAACTTGAGGACATTCCCCTTGTGGTGATGCCAAATCGCCATGTGGTGAAAATCGCCCAGCTTGAAAAACGGGTGGAAGAGTTGGAGATCAAATACGAGGGGGGGGTCAAACCTAAATTAGTCTAGCCCTCTTTGCCAAGCCACCTTGCTTGGCTGGCCCCAATTTAATTGCCTCGACTGCCCGGCTTAATGGGTTTGCTGTGCTGACATAGGGGGCAGGTCTCTGGCGGATACATTTCAAAGTTAAAATCCGCTAGGGCAAAAAAGGGCAAATTTGGCAATTTGCACGCCCCCTTATGTGTGGGCTTTAAGCCTCTTTCACAAATACCCCGATTGGCAAGGCTGGCAAAGCCCACGACTTTTGCCCCTAAGCTTTCCACGCACGTCTTAGCCTCCATCGCCGATCCGCCCGTAGTGATAATATCCTCACAAATTAAAATCTTTTCGCCCTCTTTAACGCTAAAGCCCCGTCTTAAAACCATCGCCCCTTGCACCCTCTCGGTGAAGATAAAACGCACGCCAAGAGCCCGTGCCAGCTCATAGCCGGCTAAAATCCCCCCCAAAGCCGGGGAACAAATGGTTTCAGCCCCTAATTTTGCTTTTTGGATTTCTTGGGCTAAAGCTTGGGCTAATTTTTCGGCAATTTTAGGCTCTTCTAAGACTTTGGCAGATTGCAAGTAAAAATTAGAGTGGTTGCCGCTAGAGAGCAAGAAATGCCCCTCTAAGAGTGCGCCGCAATCGGTGTAGATTTTACGAATATCCATAGCCTTACACCTTTAGCACTTCTTCTTCTTTGGCTTTGGTGTGCTCGTCTATTTTTTTAATGAAGTCATCGGTGTATTTTTGCACCTCAGCCAAAGCCCGTTTGTTCTCATCCTCGCTAATGGCTTTGTCTTTCTCTAGCTTTTTGATTTGGTTGTTCGCCTCTTGGCGGACATTGCGGATCGCCACCTTCGCCTTTTCGCCCATCGCCTTCGCGTCTTTGGCGATCTCTTTACGCTGCTCCATCGTCATAGGGGGGAAGAAAAGTTTGACATTTTCACCATCATTGCTAGGATTAACCCCAATATTTGCTTCTTGCAATGCCCTTTCAATGTCTTTAAGCAGCCCTCTCTCCCAAGGGGTGATTGTGATTGTCGAAGCGTCTGTGGCGATCACGGAAGCGACTTGGTTTAAGGGCGTGGGGGTGTTGTAATACTCTACGCGGACATGATCGACTAAGCTGATTGAAACCCTGCCACTTCTTAGGGTGGTGAAATCCTTACTCAAGGCCTGCAAACTCTTTTGCATTTGCTCTTTGGTGTGCTTGTAAATGTCTTCTAACATGGCTAGTCCTTTTTCTCTTTTTTAGTTTCTTTGCTGTCTTTCTTGCTCTCTGTGTGTGGCTTGTGCTCGGGTAGGGGGATCACATTGTGTTTTTCGTGCTTGTAGGGTACGGCTAGGGGGTGGTTTTCGGTTTTAGGCAACAATAAGGGGTTGCTTAGGGGGTTGTTCTGTGTGGGGTTTTTAGGCACTAAGGGCACAAGGGGGGCAGATTTAGGGGCGTTGTCAATCAAACTAATGTTGTATTCTTTATTGTAGAAATAGCCCAAAGTGATGGTGTTTGTGAGAAACAAAAAGCCCAAAACCATAGTCGCCTTTGCCATGAAGCTTGCCGGGCCCTTCGCCCCAAAGAGCGACTCATTGCTCCCACTATACGCCCCCAGCCCAATGCTTGAGCTTTTTTGCAACAACACCACAATGACAATCAACACAGCCAGCACAATCTGTAAGACCAAGAACAGACTACTCAACACACGCTCCAAAGTGCAAGGATTAAATGGCGATTTTAGCAAAATTTTATTAAAATTAGGGCTTTAGCCATGAAAGGGGGCTTTGTGGGTGAAGCGGTGTGCCACTCTTTTAGCAAGAGTGCCAAAACTTACGCACGCTTTTCAAGCGTACAAGATCGCATGGTGCAAGCTCTGCTTACCCCTTTGGCTGATAGGTTTTACGCTAAGGTTTTAGATTTGGGCTGTGGGAGCGGCAATGTGTTAAAAGCCCTGCCATCTTTGGGCTTAAAAGTGGGCGAATTTGTGGGGCTAGACATTTCTAGCCAAATGCTCGCCTTACACCCCACAACCAGCCCAAACGCCAAGAGTGTCCGCCTAGAGTGTGGCGACTTTGAGAGCGTTAAGCTCACCCAAAGTGATTTAGCCATTGGGGCATCGTCTTTGCAATGGGCGGACAATCTAGGCAAGTTGTGTCGGCACTTGTCGTGCTGTTGCCAGCGTGTGGCGTTAGCCATACACACCGCTGCCAGTTTGCACGAGTTGCACGCCTTCTTAAACACCCACTCGCCTTTAAGGGGGGCTAAAGAAGTGCAGGACATTTTAAAGCAAAGTTTTAAGGGGTTTAAACAAACCATGTGGGTTGAAACATTCAAACAAGAATTTAACGACAGAGAGAGCTTTTTACAACAGCTCAAAAAAGGCGGACTTTTAGGCGGCGGCAGCTTGCCCTTTTCTAAGGCGAAAGCTTTAAAATTGCATGCCCCCTATGCCAGCCTAAGCTATGAAGCTATATTTTTTATTGGGGAGCTTATATGAGTAAGGCCAGAGTGTTTTCAGGCATTCAGCCCACCGGGGGGGTGCATTTAGGCAACTATCTAGGGGCAATCAAGCAATGGGTAAAAGCCCAAGATATTTATGAAAATATCTTTTGTATTGTTAATTCACATGCCATCACCATCCCCAAAGACCCCAAAGAATTGCACGCCCAAAGCCTAGAAATGGCAACTTTACTTTTAGCTTGTGGCATTGAGCCTAGCAAGTCTAGTTTATTTATCCAAAGCCAAATAGACGAGCATGGGGCTTTAGCGTGGCTGTTAAACTGCATAGCAGGCATGGGCGAGCTTAATCGTATGACCCAGTTTAAAGACAAGAGTGCCAAGCAAGAGCAGGTGAGTGCAGGGCTCTTTGCCTACCCTGTGTTGATGGCAGCAGATATTTTGCTCTATCAAACCAACGCCGTGCCTGTGGGCGAAGACCAAAAGCAACATTTAGAGTTGGCAAGAAATTTAGCCCAACGCTTTAATCGAGATTATGGCGCGTGCTTTGTCGTGCCTGAGCCTTTGATCGCTGCAAGTGGGGCTAGGGTGATGGGGCTAGATGACCCCAGCATTAAAATGAGTAAATCACATAAAGCCCCCTTGCACGCCCTGTTCTTGCTAGACACCCCGGATTTAATCGCTAAGAAAATCAAAAAAGCCACCACCGACTCTATGGGTGTGGTTGCCTTTGATGCCACAAGGGCAGGGCTGTATAATTTACTTGGCATTTATGAGAATTTAAGCGGGCAAAGCCGAGCACAAATAGAAAATGACTTTCAAGGCAAGGGTTACGGGCATTTTAAAAATGCCTTGATTGAGCTTTTGATTAGCACCCTAACGCCCATACAAGAGAATTATAAACGGCTACAAGAAAGCCCTGATTATGTCTTAAAGGTGCTAAATGATGGGTGTGCAAAAGTGCGCCCCCTAGCACAAGCGACCTACGGCAAAGCCAAAACGCTCATGGGCTTGGTGTGAAATTTTTAGCGTTTGTGCTATGTGGGGTGTGGCTTTGGGCTAGCCCCTTTATCGCTCTAGGCGAAAAAGCCAAATACCAAAGAAACTTCACACATTTTAACTACGCCAACCCCAACGCCCCCAAAGGCGGACTACTCAAAAACTACGCTTTAGGCACTTTTGATAGCCTAAATCCCTTTTTACTCAAAGGCACAAAGGCAAGCGGTTTAGAGCTCGTCTATGACACGCTACTAGCCCAAAGCCTAGATGAGCCCTATGCTGAATACGCTCTAATCGCCAATGACATAGAAGTGGCTAAGGACAATTCGTATGTGATTTTTGGGATCGACAAAAGGGCGAAGTTCAGCGATGGCGTGCCGATTTTAGCCAGCGATATAAAGTTTAGCTTTGACATTCTCATGCAAAAGGGCAGCCCTGTTTTTAGGCAGTATTACAGCGACATTAAAGAAGCCATCGTGCTAGATAAATGGCATGTGAAATTCAGCTTTAAAAACACCCACAACCGCGAATTGCCTTTAATCTTAGGGCAATTACAAATCTTGCCTAAACACTTCTTTGACACCCATAATTTCAACGACCCCCTATTAGTGCCCGTCTCTAGCGGACCTTACACGATAAAAGACTTTGCCATAGGTAAGCAAATCACTTATCAGCGCAACAGAAACTACTGGGCGAAGGATTTGCCCGTGCAAAGGGGCTCATACAACTTTGACTTGGTGCGTTTTGACTATTACAAGGACGACTCGGTGGCTTTGCAAGCCTTTTTAAGTGGGGCGTATGATTGGCGGTTTGAGAGCACGGCGAAGGTGTGGGCTAGGGGGTATGTGGGTAAGGGGATTTCTAGCGGGCGTATCCATAAGGTGCTTTTTAAACACGCCCTGCCTTCTGGCATGCAAGGCTTTTTTATGAATACTAGACGCGAGCTTTTTAAAGACATAAGAGTGCGCGAAGCCCTATTTTACGCCTTTGACTTTGAATGGGCGAATAAAAATCTCTTTTTCTCACAATACAAACGCACCACCAGCTATTTTAGTAACTCTGTCTTTGCGTCTAGCGGTTTGCCTACAGGGCAAGAATTGCAAGATTTAGAGAAATTTAAACCTGAGCTAGAAAAGTACAACCCAAGGATTTTCACCACGCCCTATTTAGTACCACGCACAAACGGGGCGGTGAAACTCGGGCAAAATCGGCGGGAGAATTTAAAATACGCCCAAGCCCTTTTAAAGCAAGCCGGTTATGTGGTGCAAGACAACCAACTCATCAACGCCAAAACCAAAGAACCCTTTGTTTTCACCATGCTTTTAAATAACGAAGCCTTTGAGAGATTAGCTTTAGCTTACGCCAAGAATCTAAAGGTTTTGGGGATTAATATGCAAGTGCAAAGGGTGGATTTGAGCCAGTATATGGGGCGGGTGAAGAAGTTTGATTACGACATGGTGGTCGGCAGTATCGGGCAATCCTTGTTCCCGGGCAATGAGCAACGCTATTTTTGGGGGAGTAAGAGTGCCACACAAGCGGGTAGCCAAAATTACGCCGGCATTGCTAACCCAGCGATCGATGGCTTGATTGACATGGTGATTAAAGCCAAAGACCGCCAAAACCAAATATCCGCCGTGCGTGCCCTAGATAGGGTGCTTTTGTGGGGCTTTTATGTGATCCCCCACTTCCACGCCCCCTTTTGGCGCATCGCCTATTGGGATAAACTCGCCATGCTTAAAAACCCCCCCTATGGCTTTTCGCCCTATCTGTGGTGGGATAAAAACCTAGAGAGAAAGCCCTAATGCTCTTTTACACCCTAAAACGGCTCTTGCTTTTAATCCCCACTCTCTTCGGGATCATCACCCTAAATTTTTTCATTATCCAAAGTGCCCCGGGCGGTCCCGTGGAGCAGATGATGGCAAAGCTCACAAACGCCACCAACCAAGAAAGCAAGAGTCTAAGCCTAAAAGAAGCCCAACTGAATGAAAGCCGTTACAAGGGGGCACAAGGCATGGACAGTGCCCTTTATAAGGAGCTTACTAAACTCTATGGCTTTGACAAACCCCTTTGGCAACGCTATGTCCTCATGCTTAAAAAATACCTATGCTTTGACTTCGGGCAGAGTTTTTACCGCCAAATCAGCGTGGTGGATTTGATTAAAGAAAAACTGCCCGTGTCGATTTCTTTGGGTTTTTTTAGCACGCTACTCATTTATCTCATCTCTATCCCGCTAGGGATTTTAAAGGCAAGACGCAACAATTCGGGCTTTGATATTGCCAGCAGTGTGGCGGTGGTGGTGGCTAATGCGATCCCCTCATTTATCTTTGCCCTTTTATTGATTGTGCTTTTTGCGTCCGGCACTTATTGGCACATTTTCCCCCTAAAGGGGCTAGTGAGCGACAACTTCGACACCCTAAACACCTTTGGCAAAATCAAGGACTATCTATGGCACATTGCCCTGCCCGTGCTGTGTATGAGTATCGGGGGCTTTGCAAGCTTGACTTTGCTTGTGAAAAACTCGTTTTTAGATGAAATGGGTAAGTTGTATTTAATCACCGCAAGGGCAAAGGGGGCTGGTGAAAACCGCATTTTTTACGGGCATGTCTTTAGAAATGCCATGCTCTTAGTCATTGCAGGTTTTCCTAGTGCCTTTTTGGGGGTGTTTTTCAGCGGGAGTTTATTGATTGAGATTATTTTTAGTTTAGACGGGCTAGGGTTGCTTAGTTTTGATAGCTTGATTAATAGAGATTACCCCGTGGTCTTTGGTTCTTTATATATTTTTACGCTACTTGGGTTATTGGTTAATCTTATTAGCGACTTGACCTATGCCCTTGTTGATCCGCGCATTGACTTTGAGAAACGCTAGTGCAAGTTAGGACTTACCAGCAAAGCGGGGTGGATTTAGACAGGGCACAAGCCCTAATCCGAGCCATTGCCCCTTTAGCCAGCCAAACCTATAATGAAAGCGTTTTGCAGGGCGTGGGGGGGTTTTTTGGTGCTTATGCCATGCCTAGTGGCTATAAAGAGCCCGTGTTGATCTCTTGCACCGATGGCGTAGGCACAAAATTAAAACTTGCCAAAGAAGCAAGGCAACTTTACAACTTAGGGCTGGATTTAGTGGCTATGAATGTCAATGATTTGATTTGTGCTTTTGCCAAACCCCTATTTTTCTTAGATTACTTTGCCACCAGCAAGCTAGAGCCAAGCCAAACCTTAGCCTTGATTGAAGGCATGGCAAAAGGGTGCAAAGAAGCGGGTTGTGCGCTCATAGGCGGGGAGAGCGCACAAATGCCGGGGGTGTATGCCCCTAGGGAGTTTGACTTGGCAGGCTTTTGTGTGGGCGTGGCGGAGAAAAGCGACTTAAATAAGAAAGATAACATACAAGCAGGGGATATTTTAGTGGGTTTTAAAAGCAGTGGTCTGCATAGCAATGGCTTTTCTTTGGTGAGAGAAATTTTAAAGAGCAAGCCCAAGAGTGCTTCAAGTTTAGACACCTTGCTAACCCCCACAAAACTTTACACCCCCCTACTTGCCCTAAAGGACAAAATCCATGCCCTAGCCCACATCACTGGGGGCGGATTAAGGGGTAATTTAGAGCGTGTTTTGCCCCCGACTTTAAGCGCGCAAATAGAGTTAAAAGCCTTGCCAGATATGCCCGTCTTTAGCTGGCTTAAAGAACATTTAGAGCTTGCCGAGTGTTTAAAGGTTTTTAATATGGGTGTGGGGATGGTGGCGATCGCCCCTTGTGAAAACTTAAAGGTGTTAGAAAAGGCAGGGGGCTTTTACTTAGGCACACTTAAAAGTGGGGCGCAAGAAATTATATTTTTGGAGTGAATATGGCAGTGAGATTTTTTAAATTGTATGGCTATGGTTTGGGGGTGGTGTTGCTTTGTTTGGGCATGTATGTGGGGGTGTTTGTGGCTGAGGTCAAACCCAAAGGCACAGAGCAGGCGCAAATAGAGCCATCCAAAGTACAAGAACAAGAGAAAAGCATAGAACAGGCTAAAGAAGCCTCTAAAGGGGCAACCCCCATGGGGGGCACAGAGAGCAAAGAAAACAAGGAGGCAGCAGCCCCCAAAAGCGAAACAAAAACCCTAGAGAACAAAGAGGCGAGCAAAGAAGCTAAAACCATAGAAAACAAAGAGGCGCAAAAAACCACCACCCAAGAGCAAGTCCCCAAAGAGCATGCTAAAGAGGCAAAAGAGGGGACAAAAGAGCCCCCCTACACACTTTATCGTGCGAGTGTGAGTGTCATCAATGTCCGCATTAAGCCGAGCACCCACGCCCCTGTGGTGGCAAAAGTTCTAGAAGGTCAAGAGGTGCGTGTTTTCGAGGTGAAAGAGGGTTGGGGTCGGATAGAAAAAGGTTGGGTGTATTTGCCACTTTTAAAAAAGGATCAATAAATGCGCCTTTATGCTGTCTTTGGTAACCCCATTGCCCACTCCAAATCCCCCCTTCTTCACAATGCCGTGTTTGAGCACTATGAAAAAGAACTTGGCTTTAGGGGGGAGTACCGCCCCATTTTGCTAGAAAGCCCCGCAGAGTTGAAACATCGTTTTTTAGAGCTCGGGCTCTATGGGGCAAACATCACCACGCCCTTTAAAGAAGCGGCGTTTAGTTTAAGCGACAAGGTGGAGGGGCTCGCCCAAGAAATCCAAGCGGTGAACACTTGGGTGTTAAGAGAGGGGCTAGTGGTGGGTTACAACACCGACATAGAGGGCTTTTTAGCCCCCTTAAAGGGGCTTAAGCTTGCTAGGGCGTTGGTTTTTGGGGCTGGGGGCAGTGCGCGGGCTGTGGTGTGCGCCTTACAATCAAGGGGCGTTGAAGTGGTGGTGTGTAATAGAAGTGCAGAAAAATTAGCCTATTTTCGAGCCCAAAATGTGCCTTGTTTTTTATCTAAAGATTGCCCCTCTGCTGCTTATGATTTAATCGTCAACACCACAACCGCCGGGCTAAAGGACAATAGTTTACCCTGCGAGAAGAGTCTATTAAAAGCCTTGTTTAGGCAGGCTAAATATGCCTACGATCTCATTTACCACCAAACCCCCTTTTTAAGCCTAGCACAAGAGCACAACCTACAAACCTTTGACGGCAAGGCGATGCTCATCGCCCAAGCGGTGCTGAGTTTCGCCCAATTTGCCCCCCATTTAAACAGCTCCTTAGTGCTAAAAACCATGCAAGAAACCCTTGCTTGAGCCCTTTAAGCCCGCTTGAGAAAATCAATTTAGGCAGTTTTTAACCCCCCTTTCTTGGTGCAAGGGGCGTTTTCTATGCTTAACGCCCATTTACAGCCTAAAGAGCATTGCCTACTAGATAGTGCCTGTGGGGCGGGGGCGTTTCTCACTCAAGGGGGGTTTAAAAAGGTGATCGGGGTGGATAGGGATTTAATCGCCCTAGCACAAGCCAAAATAAACGCCACAACCGCCATTTGATCCACACAAATGCCCTAAAGGGGTGCAATCGTGCCTGCTTGGAGTTAATAGAAAGTGAGAATCTCGCCATTATAGTCAACCCCTCCACAACGACACCACCTCCCAGGTATGCCAAGCTCTAAAAACCGCCCCCCAAGTATAGCCCCCTCTTTAAAAATCTAGGGATTTGGAGCTTAGTTTTTTGCGCTCTTATGATTTGTTAAAAGTGGATTCTGTCTATATCTTGCACCCTTATATCTTATCTCATCAAAAAGGCAAATTTTAACCCTACACAATCCCCCTTTACCAAAGGGTGTATTCGTGGAAAGAAAAGCACTGGAAACAGTTTTTAGTGGATTTGGAGGAAGCCACAAAAAGGGGACAACCCTTATTTCTTTGGCAGTGTCTTGCTAGAAAACATGCAAGATCACCCGCACATAGATATCATTGATGGGCAACAACGGATCACCACGATTTTAATTTTTATCTGTGCCATGCACCATGTGCTCAGCAACAAGGCTAAAGATGGGGCATTGAGCGAGGGGGCTACAAATGAAGAGTTTTTGCAATACCTCAAGGAAGATTTTCTCATTTTTAGGCAAATCCCAAGACTGCAGGCGGTGGAATACGACCGCGATTACTTCCACGATGCGATCATCCGCAACGATGATAACAAACATGCCCCCCAAACCCCATCTCAAGAGCGCATCAAAAACGCCAAAGCGTTTTTCATTAAAAGTTTGGATGCTTACCCTCTTTCTAAGCTCTTAGAAATGGTGGACACCCTCAAGAAAGCCAGGTTGCTCTACATGGATTTTGGCAATAAAAAAGATTCTGTGTTGATGTTTGAATTGCAAAATAACCGCGGCGAACACCTGACTCATATGGAGAAACTTAAAAGTTATCTCACCTACCAAATCTACACCTACAGCGACTCGCAAGGTGCAGAAATCAGACTCAAAGAAATGGCAGGCATTTTTGAAGAAATCTAACGCACCCTCAATGGCATGGCAAATGCCGATGAAGATAAAATTTTAGATTATTTTAATGTGTCTCGCTCGGGGTTTGGGTTTTATTACCGCGAAAATGAGGATGATCAAAACTATAAACAGGAATTGAAGGGCATTGAAGCGGGCGAGAAAAAACTGGAGTGGATTTCTAATTACACTAAGGAACTCAAAAACGCCTTTTTTGATTTAAAAGAGTTTTACCAACAACCAAGTGTGTATAAAAATCATCTCTTGGAGTTAGGGGTTACCTTCCCCTATCCCTTTATCCTCAAAGCCTACCGACTCTTTAGAAATGAGGGGGATAAGGCGCAAAAGCTAGAACAGGTTTTTAGAGCCTTAGAAATCGTGGCTTTTAGAGATGAAGTCGTGCGGACGAGAGCCGATTTACGCTCAAAACTCAACTGGGTTTTAAAAACTTTTACGAGTGTTGCGGATTTGGTGGCGGGGATTAAAAATGTCTATGAAAACATGGGTTATTGGACAGACAATGCCATGCGCTCCGCCCTCATGCCAGATAGCTACAAACTAGGCAACATTGCCCCTTATATCTTCAAACGCTATGAAAACCATTTGCGCCAAAGGGATGTGCGTGCAAAAAACCACACCTTGCAGATCACAAAACCCGAGATCGAGCACATCGCCCCACAAACTGAAACCAACCAACACCCAGCTAGTGGTTATTGCGCCTACGATGAGGCGTTTGTTGCAGGGTGTTATCTGCATAAAATAGGCAATCTCATGCTCATCGGCGAGTCGCATAACATCTCCATAGGCAATCAACCTTTTGAAGAGAAATTAGCCAGTTATGAAGCCTCTCCCCTCTTGCAACACCAAGAAATCAAAAACTTTGCAACCAACAGCACTTAGGACAAAGAAACCATAGACAAACGCCACGAGGCGTTGCTAGAATTTATTTTCCAAACTTGGAGCTTGGCTTAAATCAACCCCAACACTTTTTGGGCATGCCCTTTGGCGTGGACATTGTAGAGAGCGTGGGCGATTTTACCCTCTTTGTCAATAACAAAGGTGGAGTGCAAGATGCCTAAGCTCACCTTGCCATAGAGATTTTTCTCCCCATAAGCCCCGTAAGCCTTTGCCACTTCTAGGTTAGGGTCGCTCAAAAGTTCAATGTTTAATTTTTCACTCTCTATAAAGTGACAATGGCTTTTAGAATCGTCCGCACTCACACCTAAAATCACCGCCCCCTTTGCCTCAAATTCAGGTTTTAAGGCGGTGAAGTCTTGCGCCTCAATGGTGCAACCCGGGGTGTTGTCCTTGGGGTAAAAGTAAAGCACCACGACTTTACCTAAAAAGTCTTGTAGGTGGATTGTTTGCCCTTTGGCATTTTTTAGAGTAAATTGGGGAGCTACGCCCCCTTTGTCTAAACGCATATTTGCCTCCTAGTATAAGATGACATGGGTTGCCATGGGTCCATGCACACCAAAGACGGTTTGTAGTTCAATGTCCGCCGTGCGGCTAGGTCCGCCCACAAAAAGCATATTGGTAGGCAAACGCCCCTCCCCGGCATTTTTAAGAGCCTCGAGCCCTTGGGCTAAATTCTGCACGATTTTAGATTTGTCTAGCAAAATCACGCATTTAAGGGTGATGAGAGAAGTTAGGCGGGGAGCAAATTTTGAAGATGCGATGCCGACAATGCCTAAGTTTGCCACCCCACAAGTCGCCTCTAAAATGGCGGTGTCGATGTTGAAAATCTCTTGTTTGAAGTCCTCCACAGGCTTATCGTAGGGGATTTTGGTGTAGAGATTTTGGGGGTCTAGCTCCTCTAAGGAGCAGGGTAAATTCGTGGCACACAAGAGTTTTTGGGTTTCAAAGCCCTTTAATGCCTCTTGGATGGCTGTGGCTAAGTCCTCTTTGGCACACTCGGTGAGTTGGGAGCGGTTGAGCTCTTGTAGGTGCTTGTACTGCTCGATTAAGTCCGCCTTAGCGTCTGTAATCATGTTTTGGTAAGGCAGATTTTCATGGGCTATTGGGTGCCGTTTTAAGGCGTTTTGAATCCGCTCAATCACCACTTGCTTACTCATAAATCACCCCCGGTAAATTTTTAATTTTAGCGTGCAAATTGCCCTGCACTTTAGGCATTTCTCTATATCTTAGCCACTTTTGCAACACGGG
This sequence comes from Helicobacter sp. NHP22-001, assembly GCF_030270165.1. Lineage (NCBI taxonomy): Bacteria > Pseudomonadati > Campylobacterota > Epsilonproteobacteria > Campylobacterales > Helicobacteraceae > Helicobacter > Helicobacter sp. NHP22-001. The sequence goes on from NZ_BSWS01000004.1 coordinate 89,063, forward strand.
CGTGTAATGCCCGAAAAGCTTGCCAAGGGGGGCAAAAGTCCCACTCAGTGCCATAACAGCCCGCCATAGCGTGCCATTGCTGGCGATTTTGGCAAAGGCTTTCATGCCTAGCTCTTCTAATTTGCTGTGCTTGGTGTCCTTGTAGCCTCTCACCACCCCTCGCCCCTCGTGGGTTTTCTCCGCCCTTAAGTCCCTGATGAGCTCAGGCAAGGGGATTTTCACGGGGCAAACCTCGCCACAGCGCCCACAAAGGCTACATAAATTGGCGATGTGGGCGTAATTGTCTAGCCCAAACAGCTGGGGGGTGATGACAACGCCGATAGGCCCGGGGTAGGTCGCCAAGTAGGCGTGTCCGCCAATTTTGTCATACACGGGGCAGTGGTTTAGACAAGTCCCACAGCGGATACAGCTTAGGGCTCTGTAGTATTTTTCGTCTGCTAAAATGTTACTGCGGTTGTGATCTAATAAAATGATGTGTGCCTCTTTAGGCCCGTCTAGCTCGCCCTCTTGGCGCGGACCCGTGATGATGTTTTGATAGCAGGTGATTTGCACGCCCACGGCACTAGGGCAAAGCAGATTGTTTAAAATGGATGCGTCTTCAAAGCTTTCAACCATTTTTTCAATCCCACAAATGGCGACATGGATGTCGCAAGCAGTGGTCGTCATACGCCCATTGCCCTCATTCTCCACAAGCCAAATCGCCCCCTCATTGGCAATGGCAAAATTCACCCCAGAAATCCCCATTTTAAAGCCCTCAAACTCGCCTCGCATGTGTTTTCTCGCAATGCCATTTAATTTTTCAGGCTCGCTTTCAAGGGGGGCACCTAGCTTTTCTTGAAAAATCTTACCCACTTGGTGGCGGTTTTTGTGGATGGCGGGCACCACAATATGCACGGGGTGTTCGTCAATGAGCTGGATGATGAGCTCGCCCAAATCCGTTTCTTTGGCGACAATCCCCTTTTCTTTCATGTATTGGTTCAGCCCGATTTCCTCGCTTGCCATAGATTTGCCCTTTAAAATCCGCTCCACGCCCCGCTCTTTGGCTAGGTTGTAGATGATTTCATTGGCGTCTCTTGCTGTGCTAGCGTAATGCACCACAAAGCCGTTTTTCGTGGCGTTTTCTTCGAATTGTTGCACGAAGCTATCTAGGTTGGATAGGACTTTTAATTTGGCGTTTTGCCCCATAGTGCGTAATTGCTCCCACTCGGGGTAACGCTCTTTTAATAAGTCTTTGCGTTTATGGATGAGCGTATCCATAGCGGAGCGTAAATTTGTGCGTAGCTGGGCATCGTTTAGCTTTTCGCCGATGACTTGTTCGTAATCGTGGTCGGTGTGTGTGTGTGTCATGTTAAGCTCCTAAGCCCACTCTTTGGGCTAAAAAGTCGTAAAAGTGCATAGATTTGGTCTTGCTTCTCATCTTCGCCATTGCCCCGCTGATGTTTAACAAACAGCCCGCATCGGCGGAGAGGATATACTCCACTTGGCGGCTCTCGATGTCGTGGATTTTCTCTTGCACCATAGCGTTAGAAATCTCGGGCTCTTTCACCGCAAAAGTCCCCCCAAACCCGCAACACTCCTCCTCTCTTTGCAAGGGCACTAGCTCTACATTAGAGAGTTGAGAAATGATTTTTTTCGCACTTTCAATCACCTTAGACACCCGCAAGGCGTGGCAATTAGAGTGCCAAGTAACCTTAATGGGGGCACCTAGGTCGGTGTAATGCACCTCTAGTTTTTTATCCAAAAACTCGGCAAGCTCATACACTCTAAGAGAGAAGTTTTTCACTTCATCGTATTCCTTGTGTCCCTCAAAGAGTTCTAAATAATCATGCGCCATCATGCCCACACAAGAGCCGCTAGGCACAATCACAGGGTAGTCCTCTTTAAACAAGCGGACATTGTGGAGCACAATCTGGCGGGTTTGATCGTAGTAGCCGGAGTTGTAGCTGGGCTGTCCGCAACAGGTTTGGTCTTTTTTAAAAACCACCTCCACCCCCTCTCTTTGCAAAAGTTTAATGCAATTTAATGCCGTTTGGCTAAACACCGCCCCCCCCAAACAAGTGGCAAAAAAATAGACTTTCATAGGTATCCTTACAAGCTCAAATTAAAAGCCGTATTATACAAAATTCCCACAAATATACCGACAATAATAAAGCTAAAAACGCTTGTTTAAGGCGGGCTGTGTTTAAAAAACTTAGCCACCACCTCCCCCTCTCTTGGCGTGGGGAAGAATATGTCTAAATTGGGCGAGATAAACACCCGTGAACCCTCCCTAACGATGATAATAGGCTTTAAGTTGCTCTTATCTTTAAGGATTTGGGCAATGATTTGGTTTAAGCCTAAACCCGTTTGGCGTGTGAGTTGCATGAGTAAAAAATCGCCAAAGAGATTATTTTTACCCGTTTTGTTGGCAAGGGCAGAAGTTAAAGCGATTAAAAGCCCATTAGAGAGCGTAGAAACAAGTAAGGGCATGCCATAGCGTTGGAAGTTGTGTGTGATCATTTGCCCCACAAGCCCGCTATAACCCTTAATGTCCGCCCCTTTGGCGTTGGTGAGCGTGATATTGACCCCTTGTGGGGTGATGATGCGGCTCCACACGATGTCTAGGCGGTATTCGCCGATTTTATTGTTATTGCTGTAATAGCCGATGACTTTTGAGCCTTTGGGGATCAAAACCGCCCGCCCCATGTTAGCAAAAATGTCGCTCTCCACTTGTGCCACGACTTTACCCGCCAGTTGGGAGCTAATGGGTGTAACTAAAAACGCCGGGATCATTTTATCGGCAGTGATGGTGCGTAATAAGCGGTTTTCATGTGTAGCGGTGTCGTGGGTTTTTAAATTTTCAAAGTGGCTTGCCCCGTAATCGATCTCTTGCTCTTGGGGCTCTTCAAAGCCTTGAATACGCTCACTTAAAGCGTCTTTGGCGTCTAGCTCCTCTTGGGTGGGCTCTTGCTCTTGTGGGGGCTGGGTTTCTTGTGGGGGTTCTTGCACCTGTGGCTGGGGTGGTGGGGCTTTTTTAGCTTCCTCTAATTGTGCCTTTAGGCTGGCGATCTCTTTGGCGTTCTCTTGTAAGAGGGCTTGCAAATGGGCGAGCGCGGGGTTCTCTTTAGGTGGGCTAACTTTTGGTGGGGTGAAGAGATAGTCGGCTAGAGGGTAGTTGGTGGATTTAAAATCCAAGACTTCGGGGACTTTTTTGGGCTTGTTTAGCATTAAGGAAGTGATAAAAATACCAACCATAGCACCCCCAAAGAGTAGGGCTTTTTTAACAAAGGGCTTCATGGGACTTTGCTGACTCTACGCACACAAGCGTGCACCTTGCCCTCCCTTAAAGTCCATTTGGCGGAGATGTCCTCAGCGATTAAATAATCTCCCACAATGCGGGTGTTGATCGGGTTATCATAGCCATCCACGACTTTATAGGCTACGGGGAATTTCACGCTGGAGCGGTGGCTGTCAAACTTAAAGTAAGTGAAATGCTTGTCGTTAAAAATGTCAAGGGGTTTAATGGGGGCTTTAAAGGCGATCTTACACAGCCACAGACAAAACCACGCCCGTCTCTTGCCCCCAAGCACCTTATAGCCCCTCTCAATTTGGCTTTTATCCACTAAAAGCACATTGCCCCCCGTGCCGATCTTTAAAAATTGCGTGGGGGTTGTAGAGATTTGGGATTTGTTTTCAAGCGTGGCTAGGGGTTGGTTTAGGGCTTGTTTGTCAGTAAAGAAGTGCTTGTTAGACACATAGACATTTAAAATAGGGTTTTTAGGGCTGGTAAAAGTCGTGGAGAAAATATAAAAGGCATAAATTTTACCGCTTGTGCCGATGACATTTAAATTCGAGTCGATGCCCACTTCTAGGGGCTTGATTAAAAGCACATTGCGCCCTAGGGTTTTGGTGCTAAAACCGATGTCATCGCCTAGCACCACCTCAGCAATCGGCTCGCTAAAAATGAGGGTCGTAACCATGGCGTAGCGTAGGCGCAGTTTTGGCATTTGCCCGAGTTTGTAGTCAATAAACAAAGTGTTGTCCAAGGCGTTGCGCTCTTTGTTGAAAAAGCTGTTTTGGATGGCGTGTAGGTCTTGGATAGTGTGCTCTTGGGGGGTGTCCTCTTGCGTGGCTAGCTCGTCCACCTCCTTGGCTCCCAAAGCGCACACAAGAAAAAGCAAAATGAAAAGCCTAAAAGCCCACATAGAGGGCATTATAGCAGAGTTTAGATCCAAGAGCGCACCAAAGATAGGACACTTCACATGTAACGAATATAAGGGATGTGTTTACAACGCTACACACCTTAATCACAAGATTTCTAAAAGGTTACAAAAATTTTAACAAATCGTTGGATGGCTGGGATGTCTCCAGTGTGGAGACTATGAGATAATTGTAAAAACTCCAACCAACCCCTGGATGATTAGGATGTTTGATAGCTGTAAGCGTCTTTAACCAACCTTTGGATGATTAGGACACTTCCAATGTTATAAATATGCCGCAGATGTTTAGCGGTTAGAGCCGTTTTAACTAAAATACCGATTGCTGGAAAATCTCTAAGGTTAGAGAGGCACATTCCATGTTCTCTGTTATGATAGCCCAGCCAAACGACCCCGCTTGTATCCAAACTAAAACTTAAAGGGCTTGGGTGGTGTTGACATGCTCCCCACAACTAAAGTTAGGGGACTCTAAGTGGAGATCGCGGCTTCAAATAGGACAGCGTCCGCCTAGCTAGACTTTAGGCTTTAGGGTGGGGGTGGTAAATTTAAGCCTTTTTAGAACCTTTAAGCTACAATACCCTATTTAATTAAAGGGACTTGGTGATCACAGAACATAACTTAAAAGACATCTTAAAGACTCTAGGCTTTAAAACACCCGAGGGCGAAGTCTTTGAATGCAATTACCCCAATAACGCCCAAATTTGCGTAGATTTCAAACACAAAAAAATTACCTACGCCCCACAGGATGAAAGCTTTAAAGAGGGCGACTACCCTAGCAATGATGATCCTAGCACGGGCTTTATTATCCATCGCAACACCACCACCAATTTTAACTCCAATGAAAATTTTGTCTGCTTAGTGGCGGTGCATAAACTCTTAGAAAAAGGCTACGCCCCCGAGCATATCATTTTAGAACCCACTTTTAAGGTGGGGCATGGGCAAAAAGCCTATGGGGATATTTTAGTCTTGGATCAAGAGTTTAAACCCCTCGTGCTGATTGAAAATAAAACCTACGGGGAGGAGTTTAACAAAGAGTGGGACAACATGCAAAAAAACGGGGGGCAACTTTTCAGCTACTACGCCGTGCATAAAGTCCCCTATCTGTGCTTGCTCGCCTTTGTGGATGCCAACGAGCATGCCATGTATCTCATTTGCACCAAGGATAACCAAGAGCACCTCAAGAGACGCAACGAAGATCGCAAAGAGAGTGAGAAACTGCGCGGTTTTGACGACCCCGCCAATGGCAACGCCAAGGATTATTTTGAGGTGTGGAGCCAGACCTATTCGAGTGCCTATGTGGAAAACGGGATTTTTGAACCAGATATCCAAGCCTACCAGATCGGCAAGGAAAAATACAGCCTCAAGGATTTAAAAGCGGTTTCTATCAACCAAATCAACCGCATTTACCACGAATTTGCCACGATTTTACGCCACCACTCCATTGGCAACTACGAAAACAGCTTTTATGTTTTGGTGGATTTATTCTTGTGTAAGGTGGTGGATGAGATTCAAAATGAAGAGGATTTGCAATTTATGTACAAAGGGGCACAAGCAGACAACCCCATCGCCTATTGCGACCGCCTCTTAGACCTCTATGCAAGGGGAGTTGAAAACCTTTTTAATAAAAAAGTGGTGAATGTTAAAAAAGACGAAATTGCTAAACTTTTCGATAAAGCCAAGCGTTACACGGGCAAATTTAAAAAAGACCTCGATGCCCTCTTTGACAAACAAAAATACTTTAATATCAAAAAATTTAATTTTGTGGAAGTGGAGAATGAAGAGGAATTTTATTTAAATTTTAAAGTCTTGGTGCAGGTGGTGGGGCTCATCCAATCCCTGCACCTCATGGAAAGCCAGACCAACCAATTTTTAGGCGACCTTTTTGAAGGCTTTTTAAACCGCCACATCCACCAAACCGAAGGGCGTTTTTTCACTCCAACCCCCATCACCAACTTCATCATCCACTCTTTGCCCACCCTGCCCCCCACCGCTAAAATGCTCGACTTTGCCTGTGGAGCGGGGCATTTCTTAAGCGAGTTTATGGTGCAACACAAGGACGCTAAAGTCTATGGTATTGAGAAAAACAAAGACCTCTCCAAAGTCTCTAAACTGGCTTGTATTTTTAACAGCAAAACCCACGATAACCGCCAATCCACCATCATTTTTCAAGACGCGCTTGACAAAATCACCCCCACCCACAAGGACGACTTTGCCCTAGAAAGCTTTGATTTGATCCTTAGCAACCCGCCCTACTCTGTCAGTGGCTTTTTAAGCACCCTAGATGCCAGCGTCATCAAAGACTTTAAAGTGTCTAGCTGTGTGGAGAGCAAGAGCTATAAAAACAACGATAACATCGAATGTTTCTTTATTGAGCGGGCGGGGCACTTTTTAAAAGAGGGCGGGCTGTTTGCCCTCATCTTGCCCGTAAGCATTTTAGACACCACTAGCGAAAAGCTTTTTATAGAAACCCGCGCCCTCTTGCTCGAGCATTTTAAAATCCTTAGCATTGTAAGGCTCAATTCGCGTACCTTTGGCAGCACGGGCACGGAAACCATCATCCTCTACGCCCAAAAGGTCAAAAAATTCCACAACGACCTCATCAACGCCCTAGTGGAGGGCATTAGACTAGATGATGACTTCAAGCAACACACCTTTTTACAAGAGTATTGCGCCTTTAGGGGTTACCCTTTAGAGGATTTTAAAGTCTTCTTAAAAGAGCAGAGTCTAAGCCCAGAGCTTAAGACAAGCTTTAAAGAGTATTTAGACGACTTGAATGCCGACAAACCCAAAATCTTTAAAAAACCCCTCCCCCAAGAGAGCCTAAAACAAGAGTGGTTCAAGCTCTCACCCTTTTTTAACACAGACCTTAAACAAGCCCATAAGACTAAGCAAAGTGCCTATTTTAAAAGCCAAGACTACCAAGAGAGGCTACAAGCATGGCAAGAGCAAGAGGCGTTTAAACAAATCCACGCCCTAGAGCTAGAGAAAATGCGCCTCTTTGCCAGCGTGCAGGGTGAGGAGGTGTTGGTGTTAAAAAGCCCACAACAAGACAAGGACAAAGACAAAGATAAAAAGGAGAAAAAGGACAAGAGAATGAAGGCGTTTTTGGGCTACAGCTGGAGCAAGCGCAAGGGCGATGAGGGCATTAAATACAACGCCTCAAATAACCCCAACAATAAAGACAATGCCAACAAAGATCCCTTAGAAAAGCTCCAATCGGCTAAAGACATCCAAACCCCCCTATATAACCCCAAAGACGCAGACGACCCCACCAAACTCGCCCACGCACTTAAAAGTTTTATGGGCTCTATCTTAGCAAACACTCCTATTCTAGATTTATCGCGTGATTTAGACAAAGATTTATCGGGCTATTTAGAAAAATACCCCGCAGGGTATCAACTTTTTAGCACCCCTTTAAGAGAGATGTTAGACTTTTCTAAAGCCACTTTAGACAAAGTGATTAATTTAAACCCAAAACGAGAAGCGGTTACCCTCTTTATGGGCAGGTGGGAGGAGGCAATTAATCCCTTTGAGGGGGGCAAGTGGGAGCTAGTGCCGTTGGGGGAACTCTTAACGAGCGTTGGCAAGGGCAAACGCCCCGCATCTTTTGAAAATGCCAATGGGGCTTTTGACTTTTACAAGTCGTCCCTAGAAGTGTCTAAATGCGAGAGCTACGATTTTGACATGGAGGCGTTAATCATCGGGGACGGGGGGAGTGCCAATATCCACTACACTAAGGGCAAGTTTGCCAGCTCAGACCACACTTATATTTTTGGAGGGGGTCGCCCCGATTTGCACTTAAAATACGCCTATCTTGTGTTGCGCCACCATTTGGAACTTTTAGAGGCGGGGTTTAAGGGGGTGAGTGGTAGGAAAAACATCAGTAAAACATTCATGATGGGGATTAAAATCCCCCTGCCCCCCCTAGAAGTGCAAGAGCACATCATCGCCGAGTGTGCTAAAATCGAAAAACGCTACCAAGAGGTGCGTATGGGTATCGAGCAATATAAAGCCTTGATTCAAGCGGTGCTAGAGGCTTGCGGGGTGTGCGGTGCGAAAAATGGGGGGGGGGGGGGGGTAGAAAGTGCCCTTAAAATCCTAGAGACCCTAGCCACCCTGAGCCTTGAGCCCGTGCCCACAGACCCCAAGCTAGAGGAGCTCAAAAACTTAGTGCAAACCCTACCTAGCCTCCCAGCTAGGGGGTGGGACTTAGTGAAATTGGGGGAGGTGTGTAGCCTAGAATATGGAAAAGCCCTACAAGAAAACAAGAGAAAAGAGGGCGCATACCCCGTAATGGGCTCAAATGGGATTGTAGGCTACCACAATGCCTACCTTGTCAAAGCCCCTTGTATCATCGTGGGACGCAAAGGTTCAGCAGGCAAGGTAACCTATAGCGAAAAAGATTGTTACCCTATTGACACAACCTTTTATGTGGAAACAAAGCTGCCCTACAACATCAAACTACTTTACTTCGTGTTGCAAGGTTTAGAGCTAGAAAAGTCAAAGATAGGCATAGGCGTGCCCGGGATTAACCGCAGCGACATTTATAGCCTTAAAATCCCCTTCCCACCCCTAGAGGCACAAGAGCAAATTATAAGCGTATTGACCCAAATCGAGCAAGAAATCGCCTGCCTAGACCAAGAGATCGCCGCGCTTGAGGGGCAAGAGCAAGAAATCTTAAAAGAGTTTTTAGGCAAAGAGAGAGAGAGAGAGATCGCAAAAACTTAAGCCAATCTTAGACAAACTAAAGCGCGCCAAAACCCTCAAAGAGTCTTGCCTTGCCCTCCTCACCCACGCCTTAGAAAAAGTAGGGCTTAAGCCCGCTCTAGCCACGCTTTTACAATCTCTTACTAAACCCCATGCTAGTGGGTGGGATTTTGTCAAATTGGGGGCGCATTGTCTCATCAACCAACACAGCCACAACCCAAGCCAAGAGAGCCAAGAATACCGCTACATCGATATTGATTGCGTGGAAAAAGGCACGGGCAAAATCCATCTAAACCCCCCATAGCGGGCAACCAACTCCCCACAAGAGCGCGCCGTCTAGCCCCTAGTGATAGCGTGGTTATATCCAGCGTGCGCCCCTATCTTAAAGGTTTTGCCTACATTGAGGAGAGCATGCCAAACACCCTATTTTCTACGGGCTTTGCCATTTTGCAGGGCAAAGAGGGCCTAAACTCTAAATTTCTCTACCTTTTGTTTATGTTCTCAGCGGATTTAATGCGCCAAATGGAGGAGCGCATGCCTAAAGCCTCTTACCCAAGCCTCAATACAGAGGACTTTAAAGAATTTAAAATCCCCCTCCCACCCCTAGAAGTGCAAGAGCAAATCACCCACACCACTGCCCACATCGAACAAGAACGCACCGCCCTAGAAAATACTATAAAGTCTTTAGAGGGACAACAAGAAGTCATCCTAAAAAAATATCTGAACCGAAACATATAGCTATGGCTACAAAGACCCAAGCAACCCCCAACTTCTGCTATAATCCCCCCATTATTTGACATAGGAGGTAACCATGCGACAAGCATTAGAAAAGTTAGAGCAAGAGATCAAAGCAGTTAAAAGGGCGGGGCGGTTGGCTAGGGGGGTGTTTGAGGAGGGCTCAAGCGTCAAAGAGGAGGCACAAGAGTTGCACGCTAAATTCAGTGCGTTAGTAGAAGCCTTGAGCCATTTAAGCCAAGCCCTAGACACGCATTACGCCAGCCTAGAGGACGATGCCCAGTTAGAGCAGGCTTTAATCAGCTTAAAACGCATTAAATCTAAAACTACCACACCCCTAGCCAGCTTAGAGCAAGCCAGCGGTGCTAAAGAAGTGTTAGACTCTCTAGCTAGCTTAGAGCAAAGCGTGTTGGATTTAGAGGGGGTGCTAGCTAGTCTAAAAAGAACACCCCGCCTTAAATACTCCAGCCACCCCCAAAGCCACGCCTAAAGTGGCTAAAAAATATTGTCCTCAGAGCAAAGAGGAGCTGAAAAAATTAGTCGCCGATGAGAGCGTGCATTTAGGGGAGATTGATATTAGTCAGATTACGGATTTAAGTTTTGTGTTTTCTAATGGGGATACGGAATATGAAGATGATGAAACCGAATCCTTTGCACGCCGAGATTTTAAGGGACTGGAAGAGTGGGATGTATCGCATGTAACTAATATGGAGGACATGTTCTACAAAGCCACCCACTTCAACCATGATATTTCTAGCTGGAATGTGTCTAATGTCAAAAACATGCAGGCTATGTTTAGGGCATGTAAAAACTTTAACCAGCCCTTGAATAGTTGGTATGTGTCTAGGGTAGAAAATATGAAGTGTTTGTTTGTGTGGTGTGAAAATTTTAACCAACCCCTAGAAAATTGGAATGTATCTCGAGTTGTGAATATGTGGGCTACATTTTCTGGTTGCACTAGCTTTAATCAGCCTTTAAATAACTGGGATGTGTCTAGAGTAGAAAATATGACAGCCTTGTTTGCTAATTGCAAGAGTTTTAACCAGCCTTTGAATCGTTGGGATGTGTCTGGGGCTGTGCGTATGAATCTAATGTTTTCTGGCTGTGAGAATTTTAACCAACCCCTAGAAAATTGGGATGTGTCTAGGGTTACAGACATGGGAAGCATGTTTGGGAGTTGCAAGAATTTTAATCAGCCTTTAAATAACTGGGATGTGTCTAGTGTGGAAGACATGGAGGGTATGTTTAGGGGGTGTAAGAATTTCAATCAGTCTTTAGATGATTGGGATGTTACTGGCGTTAAAAACATGGCAGCGATGTTTGCTGGATGTGAAAATTTTAACCAACCATTAAACGATTGGAATGTGTCTAGTGTGAAAAACATGGAAAGCATGTTTCAGAATTGCTACACCTTCAACCAACCTCTAGATGATTGGGATGTGTCTAGAGTAGAGAACATGAAAGGGATGTTTTTTTATTGCGAGAACTTTAACCAGCCTTTAAGTGATTGGGACACTTCTAGCATTACAAGCATGTATAGCGTGTTTTGTGATTGCACTAATTTTAACCAACCCTTAGAGAACTGGGATACTTCTAATGTAGCGGGGATGAGCTATATGTTCCAAAATTGCATAAAGTTTTAACCAAAACCTGGACCGCTGGAAAGTCTCTAAGGTCGGAAATGTCGGAAACGCAACCCTTATGTTCTCCGGCTGTGATAGCCTAGCTAGACGCCCCCGCTGGTATCCAGACTAAACTAGCCCACTCAAGCCCTTACATTTTAGCTTTGTCTTGGGGGCTATGCCCCCAACTTTTGCTATAATCCCCCTTATGCAAAACTTTAAGAAGATTCTACTCATTGGATCGGGTCCCATTGTCATAGGGCAGGCGTGCGAATTTGACTACTCTTCTAGCATTGCCCTTAAAACGCTTAAAAATTTGGGCTATGAGGTGGTGTTGTTAAACTCAAATCCCATCACCATCAACACAGACAAAGCCCTAGCCTATAAAACCTACATTGAGCCTATCAACACGCACAATGTGCTTAAAATCGTCCAGCAGGAGGGCATCGAGGCGATTTTACCCACAATGGGGGGGCAGACGGCTCTTAATATCATGGTGGAGTTGCACCAACAAGGGCATTTTGAGGGGGCGCTAAAGCATGTTAAACTCTTAGGGGCAAAGATTGAGAGCATTTTAAAGGCGGAAGATAGGCGTGCGTTTAAAGAGTGTATGCTTGGTATCGGGCTAGATTTACCCAAGGGGGGGTATGCCTACAGCGAGGAGGAGGCCTTAAGTGTGGTTAAAGAGGTGGGCTTTCCTTGCATCATCCGCTCTAGTTTCACGCTAGGCGGGGAGGGCAGCTCCGTTGCCTTCAACATTGAGGAGTTTAGGGACTTAGCCAAATTCGCCCTAGAGGCATCGCCCATCAATGAAATCTTGATTGAAGAGAGTTTATTAGGCTGTAAAGAGTTTGAAATGGAGGTGGTGCGCGATTGCAAGGATAATTGCGTGATCGTGTGCTGTATTGAAAATGTCGATCCGATGGGGATACACACAGGCGATAGCATCACCATCGCCCCCGCTTTGACCTTGACAGATAAAGAATACCAACGCATGCGCGATGCCAGCTTTGCGGTTTTACGGGCGGTGGGCGTGGATACGGGGGGGGCGAATGTGCAATTTGCCATCAAAGATCGGCGTTTATTGGTGATTGAAATGAACCCAAGAGTGAGCCGCAGCTCAGCCCTAGCCAGCAAGGCAACCCTATTTCCCATCGCCAAAGTCGCCACGCTCTTAGCACTAGGGCACACCCTAGAGGAGATACAAAACGACATCACCCAAAGCACGACCTGTTTTGAGCCGACTTTAGATTACATCATCACCAAAATCCCGCATTTTGACTTTGAGAAATTCCCCCAAGTGGATACGACTTTAGGCACTTCTATGAAAAGCATCGGCGAGGTCATGGGCATCGGGGGGAGCTTTAAAGAAAGCCTAATGAAAGCCCTAGAGAGCGATTACCGCCTTAAAAACCTACGCCCCTTCTTAGAAAGCCCCCTAGATTTGGCGTTTTTAAAAAAGGAGCTACGCCGCCCTAACCCTAACAGGATTTTATACGCCATGCACGCCTTCGCCCAAAACTTAAGCGTAGATGAGGTGTATGCTCTAAGTTACCTTGACCCCTATTTTTTAAACGAGATACAAGAAATCGTGCAAGCCCTATTAGAGCTCAAAGAAGCGGATAAACAAGCCCTACTTAGCGACAAAAACGCCCTATTTAGGCTTAAAAGCATGGGCTTAAGCGATTCACTCATTGCCCGCTTTTTAGGGGCAAGCGAGCTAGAGATAAGAGAGGCTAGGGAGGTGCTAGACTTGCACCCTAAAATGTACCAAGTGGATTTGAGCGCAAACGAGTTTAAAAGCCCCACGCCCTACCTATACAGCACCTACGCCCCCGCCTTTCCTAGCCACCACAACCCCCCCAAATCCACCCGCCAAAAGGTGATTTTAATTGGCTCAAGTGCGAATAAAATCGGGGTGGGCATGGAGTTTGACTACGCCTTGACGCATGCCAGCCTTGCGCTTAAGAAAATGGGGCTAAGCCCTATCATCATCAACAACAACCCCGAGACGATCAGCACCGACCACGACACCAGCGACACGCTCTATTTTGAGCCCATCACTTTAGAGCATGTCCTAGAGATTGTGGCAAGAGAGAAGACGCATTTAATGGGCGTGGTGGTGGGCTTTGGGGGGCAAACTCCGCTTAAAATTGCCAAAGATTTAGAAGCCTTGCATATCCCCCTACTTGGCACCGCCTTTAAAAATATCGAAATTGCCGAAGAGCGGGATTTATGCCACAAGCTTTTAGACCGCCTAAACATTGCCTACCCTAAAGGGCTATGCGCCAACTCAAAAGAGCAAGCCCTAGAGTGTTTAGACCAGCTAGAGTTGCCCCTCATCTTGCGTCCGAGTTTCGTGCTAGGGGGGGCAAAAATGCGGATTTTACGCACCAAAGAGGAGTGTTTAGACTACATAGAAAACTACAACTTTGAAACCAGCCTACTCATGGACACCTTCCTAGAAGATGCCCTAGAGCTTGATGTGGATGCGATTTGCGACCAACAAAGCGTCTTTGTGTGTAGCGTGCTAGAGCACATTGAGCCCGCCGGTATCCACTCGGGCGATAGCACCTGCTTTATCCCCCCAAGCCTAAGCCCGCAAGTTTTAGACGAAGTCTATGCCCAAACGCAAAAAATCGCTTTGGGCTTGCAAGTATTGGGGCTCGTGAATATCCAATTTGCCTACAAGAATAACCAACTCTTTGTGCTAGAGATCAACCCCCGCTGTTCGCGCACCGTGCCCTTTGTCTCTAAGGCACTTGGGTTAGACATTGCGGCGATGGCGATCGGGGTGATGGTGGGGCAGAAATTAGAGGAGATGAAGGGGCTAGAAAATAAAGGCGGGGGGTTATTTTTAGCCAAGCCTTTAAATTATGTCTTTGTCAAAGAGAGTGTGTTTCCCTTTAATAAACTCTACGGGGCGGATTTGGTGCTAGGACCTGAAATGAAAAGCACGGGCGAGGTGGCGGGCGTGGGCTACACTTTAGCTGAAGCCTTTTATAAGTCCCAACTTGCCTGCAACAACCCCATCAAGCACAGCGGGCATGTCTTTGTGTCGCTCAAAGATGCCGACAAGCAAAGGGCGATGCCTTTAATGCGTGCGTTTGCCAGCCTAGGCTTTAAGCTTTACGCCACCACCGGCACGCACAAGGCACTGCAAGCTGAGGGGCTAGAAAGCGTGCAGGTGCTGAAAATCTCTGAAGGCCGCCCCAATATCTCGGATTTTATGCTCAATCACGAGATCGACATGGCGATCAACACCAGCGACCGGGTGAGCGAAGACTCTAAAATCATCCGCATGCAAGTGCTGAAAAACAAAATCTCTTATTTCACCACACTAAAAGCTGTCGAAAAGGTGCTTTTAAGCCTGCTTGAGTACTCCAAATTCAAGCACAACCCCCCCGTGAGTTTGCAAGAGTTGCAAAAAGCTTAAGCTTAAAAGCCGGGCTTTGGGTGAGAATAAATTTTTATGCCAAAAGGGTTTAGGATTCTTTGGATTAGTCGTTTTTGTGTTTCCTAAGATATTCAATCACCTTTTTTTAAAAACTAAGGCTTCTTTGCCGTTTGTCATGCCGCCTAGCCCCACGGCGTAATGCCAAAAACCCGATTTCTTGGAAGTAAAAGGCGTGTTTAAAGCTAGTGAGGCTCTTGTTGCCGTTTTTGATTTTTTGCACACCACCCAACAGCCAACCACCCTTGCGGCCAAAAGGTTACAAAGGCACTTTATTGGCTTTGAAAAAAGTATTACCAAATCACCACAGAGAAGCTAGGGGCTGAAAACTTTGTTTCAAAACTAGAGGATGTTTGTGAGCTTTTATTAAAGAGATTGTTATTCAGGTTGAGGAAAACACCTTGAGGCAGTGCCTTTTGCGGCTCGAAAAAATACTTGCTAAGTGATTGAAGGGCGTGGCTACCCCTACTTTAGTGCAATAACTCTGTTTGCACGCCATAGAGCAAGTGGTCAAATAAGTGCCGGTGCTGGGTAGAGAAGTGGTATTGCGTGTGCACGAGTTGGCGGATTTGCTCGATCACCGCGCTATCCACAAGCAACACCATTAAAGTCTTGTCGTAGTGGACGAGGGGGACTAGGGTTTTTTCTTTATAGATTTGGGGGCTGTCTATGGCTTTGTCAATGGTAAACAGCAAGACATTGCGTAGGTGCTCGGATCTTAAATGGTATGCGCTCAAAGCTTGGCTTAGGCGGTTGTAAAGGGCGAAGGTGAGTTGGCGTCTAGCGTTGAAATAGGCACTATCTCTAGCATCTTCAGGGGTTTTAGCGCTAACATCGCTCACCCCATAGCCTATCAAAAAGTGTCTGCTTATGTGTATGGTGGTGGATTTGGTTTTAAAGGCTGGGGGGGGAGGTGGTGTGTGGGTCTGGACTTGGGGGGGTGGTTGAGGTTGTGGCTGTAGATGGGCTGGGGGCTGGGGGTGTGGTTGGGGCTTGGGCTCTGGTTTTGGGGGGTTTTTGAACTTGTGGTCTAATGCGTCCATTTTGCGCTCGTTGGTGGCCACGGCGTTTTTAAGCTGCTCAATTTGTTGCTCTAGGGCGTGGTTTTCTTTGGCTTGCGCTTTGGCTTGTTTGTTGGGCTTCTCTTTTTTGTAGGGTGGGGGGGTGGTGTCGGGATCCGAGCTTTGGTACACACTACAACCCAAAAACACACCCCCGCACAACACCACCGCTAAAATCGCTCTCTTTGACAAAGTGTCCCCTTGACTTTAATAAAGAAACATTATAGCACAGACCAAAACATGCTAGAATAGGGGTTATTTTTGAAAGGAGTATTTGTGGGAAGCAAAGACACAAAAGATTTGGAACACCGCTGGGATTTGAGCGCGCTTTTTAAAGACCAAGACGCTTTAGATAAACACCTGGCTGCTTGGGATAAAAAAGTCGCTGATTTTGAGAAAAAGCATGCCGAGACTTTTGCCAGCATAGAGCCCGAAAAGTTTGGAGGTGTTTTAGCAGAGTATGAAAGTTTGAGCGAGGGCATTTCACGCGCCATGAGTTATGTCTTTTTGATTTTCTGTGTAGACGCTAAAAGGAGCGATTTATACGCAAAGTACCAACTTCTATGTGCGGACATGAGCAAGCATTTGCTCTTTGTGGAAAACGAGTTTTGCGCCCTAGAAAGCGAGAAACAAGAGGCGTTGATCTCTGCCACGCCCAAATACGCCTATTTCTTGCGCCTGCTCTTGCGCCAAAAGCCCCATATGCTGAGCCTGCCTGAAGAAAAGGTGCTATTAGCCACTTGCGGCGTGGGCGTGGAGGCGTTTTCGAATTTATTCGATCAAGTCATCACTTCGCTAAAAATGCCTTTTCAAAACAAAATGCTCAGCGAAGAAGAGATTTTATCCGAGCTGCACAACCCCGATCGAAAACTACGCAAACAAGCGCAAAAGCAACTCACCAAGTCTTTAAAAAAACAAGAATTGGTGCTCACTTATGTCTTAAACATGGTGCGTAAAGACCTACACATCGACACGAAATTACGCCACTACGAAAAACCCGAAACCTTTAGGCATTTGGGTAATCAAATCTCACAAGCCAGCGTAGATAGCATGATCGAGATTGTCGAAGAGCACTACCCCCTAGTGCACCGCTACTACAAAAGCAAGGCAAAAATCTTAGGCCATAAACTCAAAGACCACGATCGCTACGCCCCCATTGAGTCCAAAGAAACCCCCTTAAGCTACAAGGAGGCCCTTGACTTGGTTTGTAAGGCTTACCAAGAGTTTTCGCCCAAGTTTTACGAGATCGTCAAACAGGGCATTGAGGGGGGTTGGGTGGATTCACACCCTAGGGCGGATAAAAGGGGTGGGGCGTTTAGCGACAGCACGGTGCCCAGCGCCCACCCTTATGTACTTTTAAACTTCACGGGTAATAGGCGCTCTGCCTTTACCATTGCCCACGAGTTCGGGCATATGATCCACCAGTCTTTAAGCCGCCAAGTGGGCTATTTAAACACCAACACCCCCCTAACCACCAGCGAAACCGCCTCTGTCTTTGGCGAAATGCTCTTGTTTGAGAATTTAAAGAAAGACTTAGACAAGAAAGAGCTTAGGGGCATTTATGCGGGCAAATTGGAGGACATTTTCTCCACTATGTTTAGGCAAGTGGTGATGACGAATTTTGAAAGGCGCATCCACCAATGCGGGGATCATTTTGAAGAGTTGAAGGCAAAAGACTTTGACAAAATTTGGCAAGAAGAGAATGAAAAAATGTTTGGCAAGAGTTTAAAGCTTAGCAAGAATTACGCCCGCTGGTGGAGCTACATCCCCCACTTCATCCATTCGCCCTTTTACTGCTACTCTTACAGCTACGGGCAGTTATTAGTCCTCGCCCTTTTTGGGCTTTACCGCTCGAAAAAAACGCCCAAAGAGAAACAAGAATTTGTGGACACCTACACCACTTTTTTAAGCAAGGGGGGCAGCCAAAGCCCTGAAGAGTTGGTGGGCATGTTTGGCTTTAACATCGCCGATAAAGAGTTTTGGCAAATTGGCATGCACGAAGTGGAGAAAATGCTGAAAGAATTTGAGGACTTGCTTTAATGGACATTTTGCAAAGATACAAGGCAATGACGAACCAACATTGCTTGGATTGTCTCGCCTTTTTGCACCAAATCCACACGCATTTTAGCGTCTTCTGTGCCCTAGAGCATGTGCACTTTGACCCCCCCCTGCCCGAAGAGCAGCGCGCCGACTTTGGGGCGTTTGTGCTCTTTGTGTTGGCTGGCTACACCTTTGAAAGCTTGAAGATCGTCAAAGACCCCGCCCATATCAGCTTTGAAGCGGGGCTGGGCGACAATTTTGAAACCACGGTGCGCATCGCTTTAGAGGGGATCGTGCAAATCATCGTCAAAGATAGAAACGACTCGAATGTCGTGCTGTTTAACCGCTGCGAGGGGCATATGATTTTTGCCGACAGCACCGCTGAAGCCCTGCAAAACTCTAAGGACGCGATTTTATCCGACCCTAGAAATCAAGAAGTCATCGCCACTTTACAGAGAGAACCTTAATGAGCCTACTCACCTTAAAAATCCGTGCCTTTAAATTCAACCCCGCTTGCGATTACAACCCCGCCTATGTGCTCTATAATGTGGGCTACAACCCCAAGGGGCGTTTAAGCGAGGTGCTAGAAAACATCCCTAATCTTGCCTACGACCCCGTGCATTTGGGGCTGAAGATCAACCAAATCGCTGTGTTTGAAAACTTAGAGATCGCCGAGCTGATCGTCCGCTTTGGCAAAGAATGGGTGCTTGAGCCTTTGTCCATCCCTTACGCTAAACAAGATTTGTTGTTGAATGAAGAGGCGTTATTAGAGCCTTATGCTAACTTCTTTAAAAGCACGCCTTTTTTAACCCAAGAAGAGAGAGCCGAGCTAGCCAAATACACCAACATCAACACCCTAACGCCCAAAGAACATGCGGGTTACTTTGGGGATGGATTTTTCTTGTATGCCAAGTGGCTGATGGAACGCTATCCGCATAGAAGCCTTGAGATTTTAGGCAGCATTGCCGACAAGCAGCATGGCGTGATGCACTTTGTACCACTTAAGCACCGCATTTATCCTAAGAGCGATGCGCTAGACATAGAGATTTACAGCCTACAGCAAATGCTTTTAAATGGCTCTAAATGCCCGCTTGCCAACAATCCATGGGCGCACTTAGGCAACATTGCCTACAACTTCTCTAAGCCCGACATAAGCAAGCAAGCCCCCTACTTGCTCTACACCGCCTACCCGCAGACCTACAACTTGGCCCCGCTGCTTGCAAGCACGCGCCTTTTATTGCAAAAGTTGCATTTAAACTTTGTGGAGTTGCCCTGTGTCTTTGATGGTGGGCATTGGGGGCGTTTGGCGGATTTAGAAAAATTTTTAACCGCCAACGCCTATAACCTTGCCCTAGCGCATAAAGTCGGGGGGGTTTTGCTGTGCGCTGACGAGGACGCTTACACAAACGCCACCTACGCCAAAGCCTTGCTAGATAGCGAGCCTAGCCTATTAGAAGCAGTGAATAACAACCTTGCCGCCTATGAATTGAGCTATAGCCAGCAGGCACAAGTGGTCTTTTTAAACGACTTGTTGGCAAAAGAGATCTTGCAGCTTGAGCCCCTAACCCCCTTTAAGGGCTTTAGTGCGGTGTGGTTTAAAGAGAGCGCACAAGAGCACCCCGCCCTCTTAAGGTGGCTGGATCTGCACACCCACAGCCCCCTATTTGCCAAAGAGTCCTACGCCCATTTGCTAGACATTGACCGCCAGATGGCACTTAAAGAGTCAGCGCGTATCCGCTATGCGGGCATTGATTTGGGTGCGGATTTTTTAATGGTGGATGCGCTCAGTCAGTTTCATATGTTTGACACCCTAGCCGAGCAAGGCTCAAACGCCTACCAAAGGGATCACGACCGCACAAGTGTGTTGTTCTTACCCCAGTTGATACTCTTAGCTTTAGGCGAAAGGGACATTAAAGCTTTGGGGCTAGAGAGCCATAAAAATGCCGTTAACTTCTTATAAAGGAGTGTGTTGAAAACAGGGCTAAAACTTTTCTTTGCAATGGTGCTAGGTTTGGCGTGGTATATCGTCAATGGCGAGACTTCGGGAGATGTAGCCCTCATGATTTTCTTTTTTGTAGCTTTTTTATTGCTGACAAAGCCCATATCTTTCCAGCCCCCAGAAAAACGGGAGGACTACATACAACAACTCAAAAGGAGCTACGAGCGTAAAATGGACTTAAGAAAAAAACAGAAGGAAGAAAGACGACGTTTGAACCAAGCAGTCACGGAACGGGATTTTAAAAAACGCGACAATGCGAGTTTGCTTTGATGTTAGAAGTGGTGTTGGTTGTAGGCGTGGCTGTGGTGTTGATCTATTTATACTACACCTTGCAAGAGTATTTGAAAAACCCACTCAAAACTCTCCCCGAGCTTACAAAACAAGAGTTTAGCCCACCTGAGCCCCACGCCCTGCCCACGCCCCTAGAAGTGCTCAAAAGCAGCGAAGCAGGGTTGTTTGCCAACTTAATGGGGGTGTTTAGCAAACATATCAAAGAAACCCCTTTAAGCCAAGCCCTAAGCCAAGTGTTCTTGCAGGATTTAAGCCAAGTGCAAAACAAAGACTTAGACTTGCTCACAGGAATTTACAAAGAAGCCGATAGACCCCTTGAAGAACTCTGCCACGAGCTCTCTAACCTAGCGCATGGGGAATATAAAAAGCGGGTGAAGTGGGTGGAGCTCTTGTTTGTGCTTGCTTACAGCGATGGGGTGCTTGGCGATCAAGAGAGGGAAGCCTTGCTAGACATAGGGGCGTTCTTGGGGTTAGAGAATGCAGATTTTAACCAACTTTACGAGGGCTTTGCAGGCTTGACATTTGAGCCATTAGAGAGCCTAGAGGTGGCGGACTTTGAGGGTTTTAAGGCACAGGTGCAAGAAAAGCATCTAAACCTGCTTGACCCCAAGAAATGGAATAAAAGCTACTTACCCCAAGTTATGCTAGAGCTGTGGCAGTTTCTTAAAAATCCTCAAAAAGAGAGCGGATCATTCTAAAATAGTTTTATAAATAAAAAGAAAACATGCTAGAATACCCCTTAAATTTTTGATGAAGGGAGGGATGGCAGTGAAAAAAACCTTAGTTTTGTGCGCCTTGGCTTGCAGTGGCGTGGAGGGTTTAGAGTTTGGCGAAATGGGGGATACGAGTTTTGGCATGGGCGGGGCGGGCGTTGCTCTGGAAAACTCCGCTTGGGGGCTGTATTACAACCCTGCGTTGCTCGACATAGACGCACGCAGTAAGCTAGGCTATAGCTTTGGAGTCGGGGTGCGGGAGAAAAATATTTTGCCTTTGGCTTCTAATGCCCTGCAAGTTTTTAACCAAAGTGACACCATCGCCCAATCCTTACAAGGTCTCATGTCTAGCTCTACCCTACAAACCCTCGCAGATGGGGGTCGCATTAGTATAAACGCCAATCAAGGTCCAAATGAACGAACAATTGTCAATGCCGGCAACGCCCTTAAAGACTTTTTGAATTTAAATGGCTTGCATGTCGATTCGCAAAACGGCATCGTGGTGCAAATCCACCCCAAAATGAAAAAAATCAAGGGCGGGATTGGGACTTTTGGCATCGGCGTTTTTGCTAGCCTTTTTGCTGGGGCGAGCGCAGTGGTCGATCCACGCCACAACAAACTCATCTTCCCTTTTACTATAGACGGCAACAATGTTTACACCAGGGCACAAATCAACGCCAACAGCATCTCTTTTCAACAAAGCACCCAAAGTGCATATTTGAACTCTTCTTTGCTTTCCTCCAACGCCAACAACGCCGCAAGGGTGCAGGCTCTAGCGATCGGCTCAGTGCCTATTGGCTATGCCAAGGGTTTTGATTTAAAAAAAGCGGGGCGCATTTCTGTGGGTGTAACCTTTAGGTATCTTTACACCTTGAGCTATGGGCTTGGCATTTCTGGTAATGTGGACCAAGTTATCAACCAAGCCCAAAACTTATTTTCAAATTTTTCTTTCAGTATGCAGGACATGGTGCGCCAAAGCCACTTTGGGTTGGATTTGGGCGGGGCTTACCGCATTAAGGGTTTCACTCTAGGGCTTGTGGGTAAATATTTAAACGCTCCCAAAATCCGCTACGCCCATTTGCCCGACATGCGCATCGACCCACAAGTGCGCTTGGGGCTGGGTTATCGCTGGAAGTGGCTAAATTTAGCGATGGACTTTGACTTAACCTCAAATAAAATGCTCATGTTAGACAAGCGTAGCCAAATGATCGGGGGTGGGGTGATGTTTAACTGGAAGTGGTTTGCGCTCAAACTTGGGGCGATGGGCAATGTCGCCCAAGCGGGCTTGCACCAAGGGGTGATTTTAACGGGGGGTATCCGCTTGTTTAGGGTGTTGGATTTCTCTGTGCAATCGGGTTTACAAACTGTGGCTTTGGGAGGCTCAGCCGCAAGTGGAATCTTAGGCTCCCTAGCCGACATGAAACTACCTAACTACCTAGCCTTCCGTGTGGGCGGAGGTTGGGAGTGGTGATTTAGAGGGCTTGCACCACTTGCATGGTCGCCTTAGCAATCGCTAACTCTTCGTTTGTAGGCACTCTTAAAATGGGAAGCTTGCGTGCTTGGCTTAAAAGCGCAATCCCGGGGCGTGGGTTGCTATTGACCTCTTCATCTAAGAAAATGCCAAAGTTTTCAAGCTCGCTACACACGGCTTTACGCAAACGGGCGCAATTCTCACCCACGCCTCCCGTGAAAATGATCGCATCCAATGCCCCCAGTACGAAAGCATAAGCCCCGACATATTTTTTAATGCGGTGGGCGTAAATGTCAAAGGCAAGTTTTGCTTTTTCATCGCCCGCATTGATACGCTTTTCAATGGCGCGCATGTCGTTGTCCCCACAAAGCCCTTTTAATCCGCTCTCGTGGTTTAACATATGCACCACACCGGCGGTGTCTTTATTTGTAAGTTGTCCGATATAGCCGAGCAAGGCGGGGTCTAAATCCCCCGAGCGCGTGCCCATCACCAGCCCCTCTAAGGGGGTGAACCCCATAGAAGTCTCCACACTCTGCCCGTTTCTAATGGCACACACACTCGCCCCATTGCCAAGGTGCAAGGATATGGCGTTGAAATTGCGGTAAGGGATATGTAAAAAGCGTGCGGCTTCTTGGGCGACAAAGTTATGAGAAGTCCCATGAAAGCCATAACGGCGCAATTTATGCCGTTCGTAAAGCTCATAGGGCAAAGCATAGGTGAAAGCGTGGGGGGGGATTGTTTGGTGGTAAGCGGTGTCAAACACCGCCACTTGGGGCAGATTTGGCACTTGCTTTTGCATGGCTTTAATCCCGGCTAGGTGGGCGGGGTTATGCAAGGGAGCTAGGGGACACAAATCCTCCAAATGCCCGATCACCTCGGGCGTGATTAAAGTGGGCTTGATGAATAAATCCCCCCCTTGCACGACCCGATGCCCCACGCCATCAATGTGTTCCAAACTCTTTAAAACCCCCATCACTTGCAATTTTTCTTGCATTTTTAACAGCCCGTGGGCGTGGTCGGCAATGTGTAAGCTCTCGGTCTGGGAAGCCTTGACACTCGTGTTGATACTGATTTTGCCTTCAGACTCACCTATTTGCTCTAAAAGCCCCTTAGCAAGCACCATACGCTTTTCCATATTGAAAAGCTGAAACTTAATGGACGAACTGCCTAAATTTAACACTAAAATCCGCATTACAACCCCTGCGCCTGAATGGCGGTGATGATGATTGTGTTGATCACATCTTCAACTAAACAGCCCCGACTCAAATCATTGACCGGCTTTTTAAGCCCTTGCAACACGGGACCTATGGCTAGAGTGTTGGCGCAGCGTTGCACGGCTTTATAGGTGATATTGCCCGCATCCAAATCGGGGAAGATGAAGGTATTTGCATGCCCGGCTACAAGGCTTCCGGGCATTTTCTTAGAGCCTGTAGCCACATCCACGCTTGCATCAAATTGTAGTGGTCCATCTAGGGCTAAAGTGGCGTCCAGCTCTTTAGCAATCTGCACGGCTTTAGAAACTTTATCCACATCAGGACCCTTGCCCGAAGTGGCTGTGGAGTAAGAGAGCATGGCGACTTTAGGTTCAAAGCCAAAGGCTTTAGCAGTTTTGGCAGAAGCTAGGGCAATTTGGGCGAGTTCAGCGCTGTTGGGGTTAGGGTTGATCGCACAATCGCCAAAGACATACACTTTAGTGTCTAAACACATGAAAAACACGCTAGAAACTAAATTATTGCCCGGGGCAAGTTTAATGATTTGCAAAGCCGGGCGCACGGTGTCGGCGGTGGTGTGTGTTGCGCCCGAAACCATGCCATCGGCATGCCCGAGATAGACAAGCATTGTGCCAAAGTAAGTGGGGGTTTTGACAAGCTTTTGCGCCTCTTCTAGGCTTAAGCCCTTATTTTTGCGTAGCTCGTAGAGCGTGTTAGCAAAGGTGTCCAAATAGGCAGAAGTGCTAGGGTCTAAAATCAAAGTGTTTTGCAAATCAAGCCCTAAATCCTCAGCATCCTTATGCACTTTGTCCTTTTCCCCAAGCAGAATTAACTTTGCCGCCTTTAATTGCAAAATTGCATGCGCTGCCCTTAAAATCCGCACATCCCCACTCTCAGGCAGGACAATCGTTTTCACATCGCCCTTAGCCCGCTCTAAAATTTGGTGCTGAAACGCTAGGGGGCTTAAACAAGTGGGGGTCGCCTTTTCAAGGGCTTGGTAACTTTCTTTAGCTTGCTCGGGGGGCGTGTTTAAATCTAGGATTTCTGGGCTTACCTTGCCTTTGGCAAGGAATAGGGGGCAGAGTAGCCCGGCTTGTTGCCATGTGTGGGTGGCAAGTTTAGCTTCTTTTAGATCTTCTAGGGCTTGCACCACGATTAAATTTAAATGTCTTGCCAAATCCACATGTGCGTAGGGATAAAAGGCTTGCAAGGGGCTTAGATCGCCCACTAAAATATAATCGTGTGCGTCGCCTAAGGCGGTATAAAGGCTTAAAAGTTTGGTGAAAAACGCTTCCTTGTTCTCAGCGCACAATTCTAGGCATGCGCCGCCTAGTTGCTCCATAGGCTCAAAAATAGCCACGCTGTGTTGATGGTGTTTTAAAAGGGTTTGTAAAAACTCTAGGGCTGGGGCTTTTAAAGCCCGTGGAGCTACGACCAGAATACCTTTTGCCATGTTTCTCCTTTACGAAAGGGGCATTATAACCCATACATGTTAATAAGCCTAGTTACTAGGGGATTTGGTTCTTAAGAGTGTTACAAGCTGTAATGTTAAATCTTGGGGTGTGGCATTAGTTTCTAATATTAAAGTTGCCATTTTTGCATAAAGCGGACTTCTTTGGGCATAAAGGGCGTGCAAACTCTCTTTATCCTTAAAGAGCGGGCGGGGGTTTGGATCGTTTAAAAGCCTTGTGTATAGGCTTTCAAAGTCTAGGGCCAGATAAATGATTGTGCCTTTTAAGGGGGTGTAAAGAGGCAGTCCGCCCCCTGTGGCGATGACTAAGGGGCTTGGCACTTGCTCTAAATTTGCCACTAAAGCCCTTTCTAGCTGCCTAAAATACGCCTCCCCCTTTTCTTTAAAAATCCGCTCAATGCTCAAATTCTCTTGTGTGGCGATTTGTAAATCCGTGTCTAAAAAGCGATAACCCAACACCTTAGCTAGACAAGCCCCTAAGGTGCTTTTGCCACAGCCCATAAAGCCGATGAGCCAAATTTTATTATTTAAAGAGAGTGGGTCCAGCATAGGGGGCGTTAGTCGCCATTTCAATTTCTAATAAGCGGTTGTATTTAGCGGTGCGCTCCCCCCTTGTAGGCGCGCCCGTTTTAATCTGCCCTGTGTTGCAAGCCACGCTAAAGTCAGCGATAAAGCTATCCTCACTCTCTCCGCTCCTATGGCTCATCACGCAAGCATAGCCCGACTTTTGTGCTAGGTGCATGGTTTGCATGGTCTGTGTCAAACTACCAATTTGGTTAGGCTTGATTAAAATGGCGTTAGCTAAATGCTTGTCTATACCCTCTTTTAAAAGTGTCGCATTGGTGACAAATAAATCATCACCCACTAACTGCACCTTATCGCCCAACTTTTGCGTGATTTCAGCCCAACCGCTGTAATCCTCCTCACCCAAAGCGTCCTCAATAGACACAATGGGGTATTTTTCTACAAGGTTTGCATAATACTCAATGAGTGCGCTAGCTTCTAGCTCTTTATTCTCCCCGGCTAGCACATAGTTACCATTAATGTTTAACAGCTCGCTACTGGCAATGTCTAAAGCTAGGGCAATTTGTTCGCCCGGCTTATACCCCGCCTTTTCAATGGCTTTTAATATCCACTCTAAAGGCTCGGTGTTGTCCTTAAAATCGGGGGCAAACCCGCCCTCATCGCCCACGCTGGTAGGTTGCTTGGCATCGGCAAGCATGGCTTTTAGCGTGTGATAAACCTCTACGCTTGCCCTGAGTGCTTCTTTAAAGCTCTCAAAGCCTAGGGGCATAATCATATACTCTTGAAAGTCTAGGCGGTTATTGGCATGCGCTCCGCCATTGATGATATTTAGCATGGGAGCGGGTAATAAGCTAGCATTTAGCCCACCTAAGTAGGCATAAAGGGGCAGGTTTAAAGAGCGTGCTGCCGCCCTTGCTAATGCCATAGACACACTAAGCACCGCATTCGCCCCTAAATGGCTGTAATTAGGCGTGCCGTCTAAATTTTGCGAGAGTTGATCTATCTTGGCTTGGTTATAGGGGCATTGCCCCACAAGGGCTTCTTGAATTTCTTGATTGACAAAGTTGCACGCCTTTAAAACCCCCTTGCCTAAAAATCGCCCCGGCTCTTTATCCCTAAGCTCTAGGGCTTCTTTTTTACCCGTGCTTGCCCCGCTTGGCACAATGGCGTGTCCCAAAAAGCCCCCACTAAGCTCTACTTGCGCCTTGAGCGTGGGGTTGCCCCGACTATCCAACACCTCATAAGCCTTTACCGATTCGATCTTCATATTTCTCCTTTAAAAGGGAACATGTTAGCAAAATAAAAGGGATTTAAAAAGCAGTTAGGTCGACTTAAGTGTGTTCATTGTGTTGCATATGTTACTTGACTTGGGATAGTGTGTGGGTCAAATTTGCTAGTGCGGACAACGCTATCCATATCGTTTAAGATTGCACTAGCCTCATGAGGATCTATCTTAGTTAACTCAGCAATGAAATCTAAAACATCTTTTCACAATGTTTATGCTGTGGGTTGCTCTAATTTGATCTCAGGGGTTTTAGGCGCAAGCGCATCATATAAGCTTTGTGGAGTTGGGTGAATATGAGCGGGGTATACAAGCCATCGATTGTATGCCATACCCAAGCTCATGTAACAAACGACTAAAACTATCATTTGCTTTTTCTAAATTGTCAAAGGACAGAGATTTGAGACTTTGGATTAACTCGTTTATCTATCATCTCTTCTAAGTGTGCCTTTAACCTTTTACCATTGGCATCATCCATCCAAAACACCCACTCTTTACATACAAAGCCGTGTAAGCTTGCATCTTTGTGTTCTTTGGAGTGATTTTCAAAGAAAGCTTTGGCTTTTTGTTTTGTTGTTGCCCCCCTCTCTTGTGTTTTAGCTTCTTGTTTCTGTGGAGTGCTTAGGGTGTTGATTTGTTCTTTAAGCGTTTCGATTTCTATGTCCTTAGCCTTTTGTGCGTAGTTTATAGAGTTAATTGATTCTGTGAGTCTTTTAAGTGTTTCTTGGGGTGTGCTGTTTTGATCTACATTGATGCCCAAGCTCTCGCAAAGAGTGTTTAAGTCTTTTATAGATGATGTCTAAAATTTCAGTTTTATTTTTTTCTAATTGAAACCTAGTTTCTATAGCCTTGAGCTTGTCTTGGGCTGTGAGTTTGTCATCTTGTTCTTTTGGCTCAATCAATACGCTGTAGATAGTGTCTAAGACGGTTTCTAGACTAGTTCTGGCGTTTTCGACTGTTTCTGCCTTGCTTGCTTGTTCTTTGAGCTTGTCAATGCTTTTTTCAAAGTGTTCTTTAGCATATTTAGGTGCTTGCCATTTACCTACACCTGCCCGCTCACAAAGTGCGGTTAAATTGGTTTTAAATTGTCTAATGCTCGCCTCAAGGCTCGCTAAACTCTCTTGCGCTGTGTCTTTGCTATCACCCGTCAAAGAGCAAAGGCTTTTAAAATCCTTTAGACGTTTTGCTTCTATCTGCTCGGTGTTTAAGCAATCCTTGTATTTAGTTTTAACTTCATCAGGGCTAAGGTAGTCCCGTATTGAGTCTTTGTAACATTTACCCTATCCTCTACCTATTTAGGGCTTAAGTGTTTTTTGTATTGTTTGGCGATGGCATTTATCTTGTCTTGCACTTGCTTGGAACTCAGATAGTCTTTGTATTGCTCTGCAACTTGTTCTGGGCTTAAGTAACTCTCGTATTTAGTCTTAACTTCATTGGGACTTAGATAATCCTCGTATTGGGTCTTTATGGCATTTATCTTATCCTCTACCTGCTCAAGACTTAGATAGTCTTTTATTGCGCTTGCACTTCATTAGGGCTTAGGTAACCCTCGTATTTCTTTTGTAACTCCCCATAGTCCGCTTTAGCTTGTTCATCTATCTTGGCAAGTTTGGTCTTTACTTCGGCAAAGATGAGTCTCTGCTGCTTCAATGCACTAACCGCCTTGTAAACCTTTTGCGGATAGAGTTTTAGCTCCCCAAGTTTGGCATTGACAGCAATCATGTGCTTGCGGACATTGCCACAAAGGGCTGTAAGCTCTTTAGTTGTAAGCTTCTTGTCTAAATGGAGTGGAGGATTTTTTGCTCTTGCTTTATCACGCTTGCAAGATCAACAATGGCTGTTTCTAGGTCTTGGTAGTTTTGCTTTAAAACTTTGTAAGCACTCTCTAGTCTTTGATTGTTTTGCTTGGCTTGCTCGTGTTTAGTTTTTAAAATATTGTGTTCTAGGCTATCGGCTTTGTAACGATGAAGGTTGTCGTTGATGCAATTTATCCATAGTCATACCTAGTTTCATAGACTTTCAAAATGTCTCTTTCGTTCTGTATTTCTATTTTAATTTGAGTGTTGAGAGAGCCTAACGCATCAAGCCCTATAATATTAGCTTGTCTTGCTATCTTATACACCACCTCTTTCATGTCATTCACAACTTTTTAATGCCCACCTTTTTCTTTCTCTATGAGCTGAGCGTAAGCTCTAGGCTCAATGCGTTTAGTCCCGCTATGCGTTTATCTACGCCTCTTTGCATGTGTAAAATCTCAGCGACTTCGCTTTGGATTTCTCTAAGGCGTTGGCGGTTTATGGTGTAAAAAACATTTTTGCCCGTGCGCTCATCAAGCATGAAAAATTCCATGTGGGCGTGGTGATTGATCTGCACTTTACCCTTATCATCTATATACCCCTCATTTCTATGGATAGCGATTTGGTAGCACTGAAAGCCGTAACTGAAAGCCGTATTTGTTTTTAAAATGTTTTGCTAGCCTTTCTAGGTTTTGCATGGTAATTGTGTCTTTGAGATTAACGACAGCACTCCATAAATAACGACTCACCCTTGCTTTAAAACCATTAAGGTGTCCCAAAACCCGCCTTTAAGGTTTTCTGTGTTTAGTATAGACACTAAAAGCATCGGCGTCGCCTTGGCTTTGGCATTGCTCTTGGGTGCGCTTGGCAGTGGTGAGCGCTGGTGTCCCGTATGTTTGTGGCGCAAAGTGACTCGTTTGATGATGGAAACCATCAGTATTCTAAATCAAATACAACACGACCATAAAGTGGTGTATATTT